>DATHGU010000285.1:0-9562 GCA_035317495.1 Solirubrobacteraceae bacterium | reverse complement strand
TCGGCGGATGCGCCGTTGGCGTCGACGCTGACCGCTTTCGAGGCCTCCAGCAATGCCACGCCGCCGCCGGGCACGATGCCCTCCTCGAGCGCCGCGCGCGTCGCTTGCAGCGCGTCCTCGACGCGGTGCTTCTTCTCCTTCATCTCCGTCTCGGTCGCCGCTCCGACCTTCACCACGGCGACGCCGCCGGAGAGCTTTGCCATGCGCTCCTGCAGCTTCTCGCGGTCGAAGTCCGAGTCGGTGTTCTCGATTTCGGCTTTGATCTGGTTGATGCGGCCTTTGATCGCCGTCGCGTCACCGGCGCCGTCGACGATCGTCGTGTCGTCCTTGCCGACGACGACGCGACGGGCACGTCCGAGCTGGGAGAGCTGCGTGTTCTCCAGCTTCAGGCCCATCTCCTCGGTGATCACCTCGCCGTTGGTCAGGATCGCGATGTCCTCGAGCATCCGCTTGCGGCGGTCGCCGAAGCCGGGCGCCTTGACGGCCACGCCGGTGAACGTCCCGCGCAGCTTGTTCACGACGAGCGTCGCGAGCGACTCGCCCTCGACGTCCTCGGCGATGATCAGGATCGGCTTGCCGCTCTGGATCACCTGCTCGAGCACCGGCAGCACGTCGCGCACCGAGCCGATCTTCGAGTTGGCGATCAGGATGTACGGATCCTCCAGGGTCGCCTCCATGCGATCCTGGTCGGTGACCATGTAGGGCGAGATGTAGCCCTTGTCGAACTGCATGCCCTCGGTGAACTCGAGGTCCATGCCGAACGTCTGGCCCTCCTCGACGTTGACCACGCCGTCCTTGCCGACCTTCTCGATCGCGTCGGCGATAACGTCGCCGATCTCATCGTCGCCGGCCGAGATCGTCGCCACGCGGGCGATCTGGTCCTTGCCGGAGACCTCCTTGGACTGCGTCGCGATGTTCGTGACGACCTCGTCGACGGCCTTCTCGATGCCGCGCTTGAGCGCCAGCGGGTTGGCGCCCGCCGCGACGTTCTTCAGCCCTTGGCGGACGATCGCCTGCGCGAGCACGGTCGCCGTCGTCGTCCCGTCGCCGGCCACGTCGTTGGTCGCCGTGGCGACCTCGCGCACGAGCTGTGCGCCCTGGTTCTCGAAGACGTCCTCGACCTCGATCTCACGAGCGATCGTGACACCGTCGTTTGTGATCGTGGGCGCGCCGAACTTCTTGTCGAGCACGACGTAGCGACCCTTCGGGCCGAGCGTGACCTTGACCGCGTTCGCGACCGCGTCGACGCCGGCCTCCAGCGCCGAACGCGCCTCTGAGCTGTACTTGATCTCCTTTTGAGCCATCTGTTCTCAGTTCTCCTTAGGACTCGACGCGGGCAAGGACGTCCGACTCGCGCAACACGAGCAGATCCTCCCCGTCGACCTTTATCTCGGTCCCGCCGTACTTGCTGTAGAGGACCTCGTCGCCCTTCTTCACGTCCAGCGGGATGCGCTTGCCGTCATCGTCGAGCCGACCATCGCCCGCGGCGATGATCTCGCCCTTCTGCGGCTTCTCCTTGGCAGTGTCGGGAAGCACGAGGCCACTCGCGGTGGTCAGCTCCTCCTCGATCGCCCGCACGATCAAACGATCGCCCAGGGGCTTGAGCTTCATGTTGAAAACCTCCGTCTAGAGAATGCAACCTGCGGTTTGGGGCCCGTCAGCCTTCGCCGGGGACCGGTCCGCCCTCTGGCACTCTCATGGGGAGAGTGCCAACGACTCCCCAATATATAGACGATTTGGCGCGAAGTTCAAGCTTTAGCCCCCCGCGCGATCGGTTTTCTAGTTCTGCGCGCCGCCGTAGCCCTTCATCGCCTCGGTCATGCCCGTCGGGTTCTCGAGGATCTGCGAGAAGCGCACGACGGTCACCGTGTCCTCCGGCGAGACCGTGCGGCCGTAGATCTGTTCGAGGAAGTTGATCAGCTCCTCGTGGCGGCGGAACTCGGGGTTGTCGTGCTTGATGTCGCGCGGAGACAGATCGGCGAGCTTCATCACCTCGACCTGGTCGATGACCGCTTCGAAGATCCGTTCGCGCGGCGAGTACTGGTAGCCGATCGTGACCAGCACGGACTGGTTCTTGCGGTACTTGCCCGACTTGTCGCCGAGGCGGATCGTGGCCGTCTTGCGGCCCCGCTTGAGCTCGTCGGCGAAGATCGTGGAGTAGAAGTTAAGCACCTGCACGGACGGCAGGCTACCGGTCTTTGGGCTCTGCCTCCAAGAATGCGACGGCGCGTGCAACC
Organism: Solirubrobacteraceae bacterium; assembly: GCA_035317495.1. Classification (GTDB taxonomy): domain Bacteria; phylum Actinomycetota; class Thermoleophilia; order Solirubrobacterales; family Solirubrobacteraceae; genus Palsa-744. Next base: position 7,325 of record DATHGU010000285.1, on the reverse strand, counting down.
ATCTCGCGCTCGGCCGTGTGGCTCAGCTCGCGCTGCGCATCCTTCAGCGACATCCACCGCGCCTCCTCGACCTCGTCGTCGTGGTCGGCCGTGTCGCCGTCCACGTAGGAGAACAGGTAGAAGGACACCGACTTGGGGATCGTCTGCCCGTCGCGCCGGTACCAGTAGCGCGCCTCGCCCAGCTCGTGCATCGGCTCGGCGAGGACCCCCGTCTCCTCGCGCACCTCGCGTTGGGCCGCCTGCAGCGTGCTCTCGCCGTCGTCGATGTGGCCCTTGGGCAGGGCCAGCACGCGCGAGCCGTCGGAGGCCCGCCGCGTGGGGACGATCACGACGACCTGATCGTCGCGCACCACGACCCCGCCGGCCGACAGCTCGCGCGCGGGCGCCTTGCGCGCGCGCCTGCGTGCCTTGGGGGACTTAGGGGACATCGCGCCCGAGGACATCGCGCCTAGAAGACATATTGCTTGAGCGCGTCGCGGTCGTGCACGATCAGCCGTCCTCTGCCCTGCGAGATCACCCCGGCGCGCTCGAGCACGGCCAGGAAGCGGCTGGCGGACTCGCGCGAGGAGCCGGCGAGCTGCGCGAGGTCCGCCTGTGTGGCCGTCACGAGCACGTCGCCGCTCTCGCCGCCGGCGCTCTTGCCGTCGGCGCTCTGGGCCGGGCCCTGGCCGTCGGCGCCCTGCGCGTCCGCCAGCTCCTGCTCGACGAGCTCGCTGAGCACGACCGCCACACGGCTTTGCACCGTAGAGAACGACTGGCGCGAGAGGCGCTCGTTGGTCTCGCGCAGGCGCCTGCCGAGCGCGATCACCAGCCGCGCGGAGATCTCCGCGTGTTCTGACATCAGCCGGCGCATGTCCGGGCCGAGCACGGCGACCGTGCCCGTCGGCTCGATCGCTTCGACGGTCGCCGAGCGGCGCTCGTCCTCGAACAGCGCCAGCTCGCCGAAGATGTCGCCCGGCCCGAACGTCGCCAGCGTCAGCGTGCGCCCGTCGCGGTGCGTGCGGATGGCGCGCGCGCGGCCGTCGTGCACGACGTAGCAGGTGTCGCTCGCGTCGCCCTCGCGAAAGACGACCTCGCCGGGCTCGAACTCGCGGGGAACGGCGAACTGTGCGATCCGCTCGAGGTCGTCCTGGACGAGGGTTGAGAAGACCGGGACGCGGCCGAGCAGCTCGACGACCTCCTCTGAGCGCATGCCAGCCACCCGGCAGGCATATCACACGCCGTTCGAGGGCCGGTTGCGGCCGCGCAAACACCGCAACTGCGCGCGTGGCGAGGGTATCTTCAAACATATGGCCCTGCTTGCCAGAATGACCGCGCCGAAGGGTAGAAAGCTCCTCTCCGGAGCCTCGCTCGCGCTGCTCGCGCTCGCCGCTACGCTCGTCGCGCTGCTGCCCGCGGCCACCCAGGCGGCGTCGCGCACGACGACCGCCAAACGGGCGATCGACACGCACGCGCTGTACCGCTCGCGCCTGCTGTGGTCGACGATCGACGTGTGCAACCCCTCCGACCAGCCGAACACAGTCGGCATCCGCGGGTCGATGCCAGGCGACTCCCAGCCGCACGACAAGATGTACATGCGCTTCCGCCTGCAGTACCTGAACGCGACGACCAACCAGTGGGCGGACCTCGCCAAGAGCGCCTCGGGCTACGTGAGCGTGGGCACGGGGGCCTCGCCGCGACAGGCCGGGCGCAGCTTCCAGCTCAGCCCGGTCGTCGGCCAGCCAGCCTTCACGCTGCGCGGGGTAGTGACTTTCCAGTGGCGCCAGGGCACGACCGTCGTCGCGCAGACCTCACGGCCGACGAGCGGCGGGCGCGAAAGCCTCGCGGGCGCCGATCCGGCCGGCTTCTCGAGCGCGCACTGCCTGATCGGCTGAGCCGCAGCCGGGCGACGCGCCGTCGACGGCGGGCGCTCCTGGGAGCTGCCCCGTTTTCCACGCGCCCCCATCCCAGGTGAGCGGTTCGAGCTAGTAGTGGTCGAGCGCTACGATCTGAAGTTGAAGGACTGGACATGAGCGACTACCACATCAACGTCTTCTACAGCGATGAGGATGCGGCCTACGTGGCCGATATCCCCGACTTGGAGGCGTGCTCGGCGCTCGGCTCAAGCGCCGAGGAGGCCCTCGCCGAAGTCGAGCTAGCCAGGGAGGCGTGGCTGGCCGCCGCGCAAGAGGACGGGCGGCCCATCCCCGAGCCGCGCTACCGCCCCGCGATCTACATCCGGTAGACGACGGCACCCGCACCAACCGTCGAACGACGCGCGCTCAGAACAGGCGCGGGTCGTTGGTGATGATCCCGTCGACCCCCATCGCGGTCAGCCGGGCGATGCGCGAGGCGTCGTCGACGGTCCACACGTACAGCTCGCCGCCGCCTTCCCGCACGGCACGCACCAGCCGCCCGGTGACGACCCGCCAGTGGGCCATGATCGCGTCGACGCGACCGTCGCGAAGGGCCGTGCGCGCGCGGCCGGGCAGAAGCGCGCGATAGCCGGTCAGGAACGCCAGCGCGGGGACCGCCGTGAGCATGTCGGTCGTGTAGTCGCGGCGCACGCGCGGGACCGACCAGCCGAGGCGCAGCGTCGGCTCGGCCGCGCGGATGCGCGCCAGGCAGTCCGTGTACATCCCGCTGACGAGCGTGCGCTGGACGAGGCCGAACTCGCGCAGCGCCTCGAGCACGCGCAGCTCGTAGCCGGGGATCTTCACGTCGACGTCGAGCTCCAGGCCGGCGAAGGGCTCGGTCGAGAGGTGCTCGAGCGCCTCATGGAATCTGAGCGGCGTGCGCGCGCGCATGTCCTCGTAGTCGTGCGCGACGAGCAGGCGGCCGCTGCCGTCGGCGTGCTCGCTGAGCACGTCGAGCTCGATCATGTCGACGCCGTGGCGCAGCGCGGCGTCGAAGCTCGCGCGCGTGTTGCCCGGCTCGATGTGCGCGGCGCCCTTGTGACCGACGCGGCGGGGGCGCATGAGCGATGGTTCGGTCATCACCGCCACAATCGCAGACGCCGGCACGAGACGGCTCAGCTGAGCCGTCTCGCTTGCTGAGCGGGCAGCAGGTCGCTGGGCGACCCGCGTCGAAATGGCTCGAGCGCGTGCGCTGCGGGCTTTTGTAGTCCTGCTCTGAGTCGCGCTTTGGGATGTCCGCGGCCCAGGTCGTCCCTCTCGCCGCTCACGGCTCTCCTCCGTCCCAAGTGTGCCCTATACAGTGGAGGTGCCATGACGAGCGAGATTAAGAAGGAAGCCTGTAGCGACGCGAACAAACTGCTGGACGAGGTGTGGCGGAATGGCATCCCGGTGGACCCCGTTGTGGTGGCTCGGCTCGCTGGATTGCGCGTACTGGAAGACGCGTCTTTGGACTCCAATATTTTGGGCGCTCTCATCAAAGAGCCCCATCAGGAACCGCTCATCATGCTTAACGCGAACGATCACCCGAATCGGAGGCGCTTCACGTGCGCTCATGAGATCGGCCACTTCGTCCGGCGCGGCGCCACCTTGGAGCCGTACACGACAATCGACTTTCGGGATGCGTCGTCCACGAGAGGGGAGGACGACGAGGAGATCTACGCCAACGAGTTCGCGGCCTGCCTGCTTATGCCCGACGAAGACGTGAAGCGGTTTGTCGAGGAAGGGCTCGGCGACCTGGAAATGTCAATTCGTTTTGGGGTGTCGCGCGAAGCGATGAACTTCCGACTGAGCAACCTCGGCCTGGGCTAGTGTCGACAGCTGGGCCGCAGCCCGAGGTCGCTGCGGCCGAAGGCGAGATCAAACAGGCACTTCACTCCGGCACGGCGCGCGAGGCAAAGGCGCTGCCACCACATCTCCAGAACCTCGCGGAGAAGAATCAAGCGCAAGAAATCAAGCTCCGGCGCTTCTACGCGACCTGGCTCCTCGTCGGCTTGGGTATTGAGCTTCTGATTGCGAACACGGTGTTCGTGCTCTACGCCGCCATTGGGCGGCATTGGAAACTAGAAGCCGCTGTGATCGACGTTTGGCTAGGACAGACGGTCGTTCAGGTCGTCGGCATCGTGCTCGTCGTCACGCGCCACCTGTTTCCAGAGGATAAGCCGTGGTCCTGAGCCCACCGTCAGGTTTCGTCGCGCGAAGCCTGACGGCTTTGGGCTCTAGCCATGCCCTGGAGAACGGGGCTCCGGTCGGTGACCTTCCGCAGTGCTGGTCGACTACCGCGAGCTACCGGTCCCTATTGCGCTGACGTTCTGTCAGAGGCGCTTGCAGTGATCGCACAGAGGCAAGTCGCCGGTCCCGCTTACGCGGTTGCTCGACTCGATGTTGTTCCCCTCAGTGCATTTGTCGTTGTTGTGGTGCTTCGACGTACCGGGCAGCTTGGAATGAAACGGCGGAACTTTTGCCACGGGTCTCCCTTCCCGTTGTCGGTCTGCTGACAGCCTATGGCGCGAGTTTCGGGCTGTCGTCCGGTGTTTCCGACTGGCCGAGAATCGCATATCAGCCTGGCCGTCCTTGTTGAGATTCTGCTCCGGCGCGGCCCGGGCAAAGGCGGAGTGCGCCAGCCCGGATCAGCAACGTCAGTAGTCGCTCGGCAGCGCCGGGCGGGCCGTTTCGATCGTCTCGACGGCGGCCTTCGCGCCGACGTACGGGGCGAGCACGACGAACGTCAGCTGGTCGACAAGACGGGGGAGCTGGCGCACGCGATCGTTGCCCGTGTAGCTGGAGACGATCCCCCAGATCGCGCCGGTCACCGCTTCGCGTGCGACGAGCGGTCCGCGCCGCGCCTCGGGGCCGAGGTCGTCGAGCAGCTTCGTGAAGTCTTCGATCGATCGCGTCATGCGCCCGACCATGCCCGGGCCGACCTCGAAGATGTCTATGAAGGCCAGCCGGCTGAGCGCCTGGTGCGCGGCGAAGTACTCGACCAGCGCGGCGACCGCCCGGTGAACGGCCTGCGGCCACGAGGAGGCACCCTCGATCGCTCCCTTGACCGACTCCATCGCTTCGGCGACGAACTCGTCGAGCACAGCCAGGTAGCACGCCTCCTTGGTCGCGAACAGCTTGTGGAAGGCCTCCGTCGAGAGGCCCGCGAACTGGGCGATCTGCGGATCGCTCAGTTCCGAGTAGCCCTCGTCGAGCGTCAGGTGCACGAGCGCGCCGAGCGCCCGCGCGCGGCGGCCCTCGCTGGCCAGGAACAGAGCCCCCTCGGGCTCGACGTCGTCAGGGCACACGAGCCCCGAGACGTTCAGGCGCTTGGCGACCGGCGAGCGATAGGACTCGATCCAGTCGAGCAGTTCATCGGTCACCGTGTACAGCTCCTTTTCGCGCTGCTCGTACATGCGCGTGAAGGTCACGTGTCGGATGCCGGCGACGATCGCCCGCACGGTGAGGGGCGACAGCTGCTCGCCGGTCGGGTCCGCCGCGAAGGCCGCCGCGAACACGCGCTCGAACGTCGTCGCCGCGAGCGTCATCCGCTCGCGCGCCTTCGGCCCGACTCCAAGCGAGTCGACGAGCACCAGACGCGGGCCCTTCGGCGACTCGGCGACGTCGTCGAGCAGCGCCTTGCACGCGCCGTGCAGGCGGTTCGCCCAACCGCGTTCGCGCGCCCACGCGTCGAGCACCAGTTTGCGGGCGCGCGCGACGACGATGTCGTACGTCGCCAGGAAGCACGCTTCCTTGTTGGCGAACTGTTCGTAGAAGGCCCGCCGCGAGACGCCCGCCAGGGCGATCACGTGGGCAACGGTGGTGTGCGGATAGCCACGCTCGTGGACCGCCTCGATCATGGCGCCGTACAGGCGGGCGCGCTGGTTTCGAGCTACCTCCTCGCGGGCCATGCCGTTGGGTCCATGCGGCAGCCTCTGAAAGAGCGGTGCAGGTCCTTTACGTGTTCCACTCATCCCCATGATTTGAGAACATAGACCAATCGCCAGTGGGACGCAACCCTACTTTATGCTACACGCAGATTTCTTATACCGGAATGCGTCGAGCTTTTCCAGTGGTGTCTCCTGCAACCTCCGTAAATCGCCGGCAACGGCCACGCCCACAGCGCGCGCACGCGCCCCTCGGGCGCGTCTCAGGCCCTCCTCGGAGCGCCCCGGGCGGTTGGGACGGGCGCGCCTCGGCCGCTCCGCGGTCAGGCGCTGAGCGTGAGCCGGCGCGGGCCGGACTGGAAGCCGAGCTCGCGCAGCGTCGCAGCAAGCCCCGAGGCGATCGCCGGCTGGCCGTCGATGCGCTCGAGCGCCAGCTTGGGAACCCGCCCCGCGCGCACGGCCTCGGCGAGCGCCTGAAGGGCCTCGTCGAGCGGCTGCCGCTCGCGCGCGGCGGTGGGAGCGGCCGGGGCCTCGGCGAGCGTCAGCAGCCCGCGCCCGCCGCGCTCCACGTACAGCGCCGGCTCGTCGGCTACCAGCACTACGTACGCCCCGGCGACGCGCGAGGGACGGCGATCCTGGCCCTCGCGCTTGGGCCAGGACAGCGCGGCGCCGTAGGGCTGGGCGGGATCGGCGGCGGCCAGTACGAGCGTGCGCTCGCGCTCGCGCCCACCGACGGCGGTGACGCCCGGGGCGCCGGCAACGCCGGCCGCTCCCGCTCCGCCGATCGAGGATCGCCCGGCGCGCAGGCGCTCGACGGCGCCGGGCAGCGCGAACTGCGCGCCGCCCATGCCCTCGATGAAGTAGCCGCGCCGGCACACGCCGAGCGTCTCGAGGTTGCAGAACGTGTCGTAGAGCATCGCGAAGCCGCCCTTGATCCCCTCCGCGAGCACCTGCTCGCGCGTCACGATCCCGTAGCGCTCGAGCAGCAGCTCGGCGAGCGCGCGGCGGCGCTCGGGACCGGACGCGCCTGGGCTGCCGGAGGAGTCCGAGCCGCCGGACGGGCCGGTGCGAAAGATCGGCTCGGTGAGCGACCAGCGGCCCTGCACCTGGGACTGCGCGCCGCTGCGGCGTTGGCCGATCTTCGATCGGTCGAAGCGCCGGACGGATGTGCGACGTTCGGGACGAGCGCGCGCCAGCGCCAGGCGCGGCGCGCGCAGCGGCGCCCAGGCGTCGTTGGTCGCCTCGCCGGCCCACACGAGATCCCACAGCGCCTCGCGCAACGCCTCGGCGGGCAGGTCGAGCTCGGCAAGCAGGTCGCCGAAGAAGCATGGGCTCTGGGCCAGACGCGCGCGCAGGAGCTCATCGGCGGGCGGCGGCGCGGTCGCGTCCGAATCTTGCTCGGGGCCGACGGTCGAGCTGGTGGTGGCGCCTGCCGCGCGGCGATCGTTGGTCGGCGGCGGCCCGATCAGCGGAGCGTCGTCGCGGAAGTACAGCGCGACGCGCCCGGAGCGCCCGCTCGGGCCGGCGCCGACCCACACCAGCTCACCGCTCGCGCACAGCATGT
>DATHGU010000284.1:0-3593 GCA_035317495.1 Solirubrobacteraceae bacterium | reverse complement strand
CCCTCGGGCATGATTTCGCCCTTGTTGATCCAGCACTTGACGCCGATCCGCCCGAACGTCGTGCGCGACTCGTAGAAGCCGTAGTCGATGTCCGCGCGCATCGTGTGCAGCGGAACGCGACCGTCTGAGTAGCTTTCGGTGCGCGCCATCTCGGCGCCGCCCAGGCGTCCGGAGACCTGCACCTTCACGCCCTTCGCGCCCGAGCGCATCGCGCTGGTCAGCGCGCGCTTCATCGCGCGGCGGAAGGCCACCCTGTTCTGGAGCTGCTCGGCGATCGACTGGGCGACGAGCGAGGCGTCGAGCTCTGGGCGCTTGATCTCGAGGATGTTGACCTTGATCTGCTTGTTGGTCATGTTGTGCAGATCGCGGCGCAGCGCGTCCACTTCGCTGCCCGACTTGCCGATCACGATGCCCGGCCGCGCCGTGTGGATGTTGACCTCGAGTTCCTGCGAGTCCTTGCGGATCGTGATGCTCGAGAGGCCGGCGTGAGCGAGCTTGTTGACGATGTGCTCGCGGATGCGCACGTCCTCCGCGAGGTACTCGGCGAAGTGCTTTTCGTTGAACCAGTTCGACTTCCAGTCGTGGATGTAACCCACGCGCATGGCCTCTGGATGAACCTTTTGTCCCATTCTTCTCTTCTCTGGCTCTCTAGCCGTGTCGCTTGGTGCTCCGGGGCGTGCTACCCGGGGTCAGGGTGATCGTCAGGTGGCTGGTGCGCTTACGAATCGGCGTGGCGCGCCCCATCGCGCGCGGCCGAAAGCGCTTGATCGTCGGTCCCTCGTCGGCGTACGCCTCACGAACGATCAGATCGTCCTCGACCAGCTCGTGGTTGCTCTCGGCGTTCGCCACCGCCGACTCGAGCAGCTTGCTCCAGTCGCGCGCCACCTCACGAGGAGTGAAGGCGAGGATAGCGCGTGCCTCGCCAACCGTCTTGCCGCGCAGGTGCCCGCACACCATGCGCGCCTTGCGCGCGGACGTGCGCACGTAGCGGGCGTGCGCGCGAACCACCCTGCGGCGCGCCGGTTTGCCAACGTCTTTCGCGCGAGCCGGTTTCTTGGCCTCGCTCGCAACCGGCTCTTTCGCCGCCGCCGGCTCTTTGCGGGCGGGTTTTTTCGCAGCCGCTTTTTTGGCCGCAGGTTTTTTCTCGACGGGCGCTTTCGCATCGTCCGCTTTGGCAGCGGCAGCTTTCGCGGCCCGTTTTTTCAAGGCCGGTTTTCTCGCAGCCGGTTTTTTCGCGGCGGGCGTCTCCTCCGGCGTCACGTCGCCCTTCTCCTCCTCGGCGCTCATCGGACTCGGCTCGATCCGGCGTGCCCGCGGAACATGCGCGTGGGAGCGAACTCACCGAGCTTGTGACCGACCATCGACTCGCTGATGAACACCGGCACGTGCTTCTTGCCGTCGTGCACCGCGATCGTGTGGCCGACCATCTCCGGGAAGATCGTCGAGGCACGCGACCACGTGCGCAGCATTTTCTTGTTGTTCGCGGCATTCAACGCCTCGATGCGGCTCATCAGGCGCTCTTCCACCCACGGCCCCTTCTTGCTCGAGCGGCTCATCTCTGCTTGCCCTTTCCTCGGCGTCTGCCGCGCACGATGTAGGGGTCGGAGCCCTTGTTCTTCTTACGCGTGCGGTAGCCGAGCGTGGGCACGCCCCATGGCGTGACCGGGTGCCGGCCGGCCGTCGTCGAGCCCTCGCCGCCGCCGTGCGGGTGGTCGACCGGGTTCATCGCCGTGCCGCGCGTCTGCGGGCGCACGCCCATGTGGCGCTTGCGGCCAGCCTTGCCGACCTTCACGTTCTGATGCTCGGCGTTGCCGAGCGTGCCGACCGTCGCGCGACACTCGGCCCTTACCATGCGCATCTCGCCAGAGGGCAGTCGCAGGGTCGCCATGTCGCCGTCCTTGGCCATCAACTGCACCGCGGCGCCCGCCGAGCGCGCCATCTGGCCGCCGCGACCTGGCTGCAGCTCGACGTTGTGGATGACGGTACCGACGGGCATCCGCGCCAGCTCCATGCAGTTGCCGACGGCGATGTCGGCCTTCTCGCCGGAGGCGACCGTCATGCCCACCGTCAGGCGCTGCGGCGCGAGGATGTAGCTCTTCTCGCCGTCGAGATAGTGCAGCAGCGCGATATATGCCGAGCGGTTGGGGTCGTACTCGATCGCCGCGACCTTCGCGTCGACGCCGTCCTTGCGGCGCTTGAAGTCGATCCGGCGGTAGGCGCGCTTGGCTCCGCCGCCGCGGTGACGGGAGGTCTTGCGGCCGTGCACGTTGCGCCCGCCGCTCTTCTTCAGCCCTTCGACGAGCGTCTTCTCGGGCTTTGACTTGGTGACCTCGGCGAAGTCCGGGTAGGACACGAAGCGCATACCGGGGCTCGTCGGCTTGGGCTTGCGGATCGGCATGGATCAGTTCCTTCTCAGGACTCGAGGGCTGCGAGGCCCTGGAAGATCGGAATGGACTCGCCCGCACGCACCTGCACGATGGCCTTCTTCCAGGCGCGCGTGCGGCCGCTCGTGGTGCCGCGGCGCTTGGGCTTGGACTTGACGCTCGACGTGCGCACCTCGACGACGTGCACGTCGAACAGCGCCTCGACCGCCTGGCGGATCTGCGTCTTGTGCGCTTCGTCGTGAACGCGAAACGTGTAGCGGTTGGCAGCCGACAGCACGTAGCTCTTCTCCGAGACGACCGGACGGATGATCACCTGCGAGTGCTCCATCAGGCCTTGGCCTCCTCGGCTACCGCCCGCTCTGACTGCTTGGCGCGTGCGGTTAGCTGATCGAGCGCCGCCTGAGAGACGAGCAGCGAGGCTGCGGCCAGCAGATCGGTGACGCCCACGGCGGCGGCGTCGAGCACCGCGACGCGCGCGATGTTGCGGAACGACAGTGCCGCCGCCGACTCCTCGGGGACGAGCACGACGAGCGTCGGAGCATCCTGACCCCAGTCGTCGAGCAGGTCGAACGCCTGGCTCGTCTTTGGAGCGGTGAAGGTGGCCGGGTCGAGGATCGCGATCGAGCGGCGCTCGGCGTGCAGCGACAGCGCGCTGCGCAGCGCCGCGCGCTGCTCCTTGCGGTTGACCTTGAAGGTGTAGGAGCGCGGTTGGGGGCCGAACGCGACGCCGCCGCCGGTCCAGATCGGTGAGCGGCTGGAGCCCGCGCGCGCGCGGCCCGTGCCCTTCTGCCGCCACGGCTTGGCGCCGCCGCCGGAGACCATCGCGCGCGTCTTCGTGGCAGCCGTTCCGCGACGGCGCGCAGCCTGCTCGGCACGAACGCTCTGGTGGACCAACGGACCACGAAAACGATCGCCGAAGGCGACATCATCAAGTTTGACTTTCTTCGGCGACGACCCGGTCGGGCTCTGACCGAGCAGGGGCGCGTCAGGCATCGCTGCGCACCTCCACGACGCCGCCACGCGGCCCGGGCACCGAGCCGCGCACGAGCATCAGGTTCTCCTTGGCGTCCACCGCGACGATCTCGAGGCCCTTCTGCGTGACGCGCTTGTTGCCCATCTGCCCGGGCCCGCGAATCCCCTTCATGACGCGCGCCGGCCAGGCCGAGGCGCCGATCGATCCGGGGGCGCGTACGTTGTGCGAGCCGTGCG
>DATHGU010000283.1:0-7916 GCA_035317495.1 Solirubrobacteraceae bacterium | reverse complement strand
TGCGCGGCCCAGTCGCGATACAGCTCGAAATAGCGTCCCTCGGCGGCGATCAGCTCGTCGTGCGTACCCTGCTCGGCGATGCGGCCGTGCTCGAGCACGACGATGCGCCCCGCCTGGCGGATCGTCGAGAGGCGGTGGGCGATCACGATCGAGGTGCGCCCGGCGAGCAGCCGGCGCAGGCCCTGCTCGATGCGCGCCTCGGAGTGCAGGTCGACGTTCGACGTCGCCTCGTCGAGCACGAGGATGCGCGGGTCGGCGATCAGCGCGCGGGCGAAGGCGATCAACTGGCGCTGGCCGGCCGACAGCTGCGCGCCGCGCTCGCCGACTTCGGTGTCATAGCCGCTCGGCAGCTCGGCGATGAACTCCTCGGCGCCGACCGCCGCGGCGGCGGCGCGGATCTGCGCGGCGGCGGCATCGGGGCGCCCGAAGGCGATGTTCTCGGCGACGGTGCCGGAGAACAGGAAGGCCTCCTGCGGCACGATGCCCATCTGCGAGCGCAGCGAGGCACTCGAGACTTCGCGCAGGTCGTGGCCGTCGACGAGGATCGCTCCGGCGGTGGGGTCGTAGAAGCGCGCGATCAGCTTGGCCATCGTCGACTTGCCGGCGCCCGTCGCGCCGACCAGCGCGACCGTCTGCCCGGGCGGGATGCGCAGGCTGATGTGGTCGAGCGCGAGCACGGGCTCCGCCGGCGCCGAGCCGTTCTCGCCCGCGCCGCTCTCGCTGGAGCCGTTCGCGCGGGCTGCGGCGGGCGCGCGCTGCGGCGGGCGCGCGTAGGCGAAGGACACGTCGTCGAAGTCGACCTCGCCGTCGATCCGCCCGAGGGCTAGCGCGGCCGGGCGGTCCTCGAGGTCGGGGCGCACGTCGAGCAGCTGGAAGATCTTCTCCAGCGCGGCCATGCCGGACTGGTAGGTCGCGTACAGCTGGGAGAGCTGCTGGATCGGTTCGAAGAGGTTGGAGAGCGCGGCGACGAAGGCGACTACGGTGCCGACGGTGACGTGACCGTCGATCGCCTGCAGCCCGCCGTACAGGACGATCACGGCGACGGCCACGCCGGAGAGCATTTCGACGGTCGGGAAGTAGGCGGCGTTGAGCTTGACCGTCGTCATGTTGGCCTCGCGGTTGTCGGCGTTCAGCTCGGTGAAGCTCGCCGCGTGCGCGGGCTCCTGCGCGAAGCTGCGCACGACGCGGATGCCCGACAGCGTCTCCTGCAGGTAGCCGGTTATCGCGCCGATCGTCTCTCGCGTGCGCCGGAAGGCGCCGGCCGAGACGATCCGGAACCACAGCGAGCCGGCGAGCAGCAGCGGCAGCACGCAGAACGTCAACAGCGCCAGCTTGACGTCGAGGTACAGCAGGATGCCGACCGTCCCGACGAGCGTCAGGCCGGCCTGGAAGAGCGTCACGACGGAGTCGGTGACGAGGCTGTCGAGCGCCTCGACGTCGTTGGTCATGCGCGAGATCAACACGCCCGCGGGGCGGCTCTCGTAGAAGCCGATCGGGAGTGTCTGCAGGTGGCTGAAGATGCGGATTCGCAGGTCGGCGAGCGCGCGCTGGCCGACCCAGCCGACGAGGTATGTCTGCACGTAGGTCATGCCCCACACGAGCAGCGCCGAGACGAGGAAGGCGATCACGACGAGCACGAGCGTCGTGACGTCGTTGTGCGCGATGCCTTTGTCGATCGCCGCGCGGGCGAGCAGCGGCGGGGCGAGCGACGCCGCGGTTCCGACGACGAGCGCCGCGAGCATTGCGATCGCGCGCGCGCGGTAGGGCTTGATCAACGCGAGCAGGCCGCGCAGGTTGCGCCATCGCGTTCCGCGCGCGGCGCGCTCGCCGGTCCATTGCGATGCGCCGGGCCCACCGCCTGGCCCTCTGCCAACGACGGGGCTCACAGTCCGCTCACCTCGCGCTCGCGCGGCTTGCGCGTCAGGAAGACCTGATCGGGCAGCCCCTTCTCGACGATCTCGCGATACAGCTCGGAGGCCTCGAGCAGGTGCTCGTGGTCGCCGTGCGCGACGATCTGACCGTGATCGAGCACGACGATCTCATCGGCCAGCGAGATCGTCGAGAGGCGGTGGGCGATGACGAACGTCGTGCGTCCGGCCATCGCCTCGTCGAGGGCCAGCTTGATGCTCTGCTCCGTCGAGGAGTCGACCGATGAGGTGGCGTCGTCGAGGATCAGTACGCGCGGGTCGGCGAGCAGCGCGCGGGCGATCGCGATCCGCTGGCGCTGGCCGCCCGACAGCGAGAGCCCGCGCTCGCCGACGCGCGTGTCGAAGCCCTGCGGCAGCCGCGCGACGAAGTCGAACGCCTGGGCGCGGCGGGCCGCCGCTTCGATCTCCGCCAGCGGGGCCGCCGGACGCCCGTAGGCGATGTTCTCGGCGACGCTGGCGGAGAACAGGAAGGGGTTGTCGCTGACGACGGCGACCGCTTTACGCAGCGAGCGCAGCTGCACCTTGCGCACGTCGGCGCCGTCGAGCAGGATCTGACCGGCGCTCGCGTCGTACAGCCTCGAGATCAGCGAGACGAGGCTCGTCTTGCCCGAGCCGGTGGCGCCGACGAGCGCGACGGTGCTGCCCGCGGGCACGTCGAGGTCGATGCCGCTCAGCACGTTACGCGCGGCCCGCGGGCCGCCGGGCCGGTCGCCGTCGAGCGACAGCTCGCGGGCGGAGTGAACCGCGCCGAAGTCATCGAGCTCGTCGTAGCGGAGCGTCACGCCGCGCAGCTGCACGCGGCCGTTGCCGGGCGGCAGCGGCTGCGCGTCGGGCGGCTCGACGATGCGCGGCTCGCGGTCGAGCACCTGGAAGATGCGCGCGCCGGAGGCGGTCGCGCGCTGGGCCAGACCGAGCGTCACGCCGAGCGAGCGCATCGGGCCGATCAGCATGTTCAGGTACAGGTAGAACTGGCTGAACTGGCCGAGCGTCAAGTGGGCATTGATCACGCTGCGCCCGCCGATCAGCAGCACGGCCGCGAGGCCGAGCTGCGGCAGGAAGCCGATCGCCGGGTTGAACCTCGCCTCTAGGCGGGTCGCGACCATCGACTGGTCGAACACGCGCGCGACGCTGTGGCGGAAGCGCTCGAGCTGGTGCGGCTCGCGCGCGAAGGACTTGACGACGCGCACGCCGGAGATGTTCTCCTCGGCGTCGGCGGTCAGCTCGGCGATCCGCTGCTGGACCTCCTGGATCGCCGGGCGCGCGGTTCGCCCGTAGCGCTGGGAGATCAGCACGACGAACGGCACGGGCGCCATCGCGATCAGCCCGAGCTCGGGGTTGATGGCGATCATCGCCGCGCCGGCGAGCAGCAGCGTGAGCGCGGACTGCAGGATGAACACCAGGCCGTAGCCGAGGAAGAAGCGCACGGCCTGCAGGTCGACGGTCGCGCGCGACATCAGCTGGCCGGTCTGCTGGCGGTCGAAGAAGCTCAGCTCGAGGCGCTGCAGGTGGCCGTAGAGGCGCTCGCGCAGGTCGTATTCGATGCCCAACGAGATCTGCCCGGCGATCATCCGTCGCAGGTAGGTGAGCCCCCAGCGCAACAGGACCGCGCCCACGATCACGAGCGCGAGCACGAGCAGCGTGTGTCGGTCGTGGGCGCGCCGGGCGAGCTCGTGGTGCAGCCCGTGGGTGTTGCCGCGCCTGATCGCTTCGACGGCCAAGCCCGTCAGGTAGGGGAGCAGGACGGTCATGACCATCGCGAAGCTGGCCAGCGCCCAGGATGCGATCAGCCCACGCTTGTAGGGGCGCAGGAATCCGAGCAGTCTGTAGAAGGTGGTCATAGTTGTACGGTCAACGAGTATCGCATGCGCCTGCCCGGGGCGGCGGGCGCGGGCGGGCGGGCTGCTCGTAAGCTTGATGCATGTCCGACCCGCCGAGCGAACCGCCGATATCGAGCAGGCGAAACGGCGGGCGAAACGGCTTGTGCGACACGTGCGCGCACCAGCAGGAGGTGCGCAACACGCGCGGGTCGGTCTTCTCCCTGTGCACTCGCTCGCGAGAGGATCCAGCTTATCCGCGCTACCCGCGCGTGCCGGTCGTGAGCTGTCGCGGATATGAGCCGAAGGAGCGCTGAGTTCTTTTTTTTATGGCCGGCAGGGCCGGCGTGGGTTCGCGGGTCGCCGATAGGGAGCGGCGCGCTCGCGCGACGGGCGCCTCTCAGCCCGCGGCGCCGACGGCGGGCGCGGGCTGCTCGGCCGACGGGGCGCTCTCGGAGGACACGAAGTCGCGCGCGCGCACGAGCGCGAAGGCGAACACCGCACCGGTCAGGGCGACCATCGCGGCGATCGTCAGGATGCTTGTGAACGCTTCGGTGAATCCCACGCGGTAGGAGTGCATCAGCGCAGCGCTCGCCGCCGGCGGCAGGCCGTGGGCGAGATGGCCGACTTCGCCGGACACGAGCGCGGTCATCAGCTTGCCGTGCGCGGTGTGCTGCAGCACCTCTCGTCCGGCGCCGCTCGACAGGGCGGCGGTCGTGTTGCGGGTCACGTCGTGTTGGAAGATCGCGCCGAGGCCGGCGATGCCCGTCGCGATGCCGACCTGGCGGAAGGTGTTGTTGATGCCGGAGGCCATGCCGCTGCGGGAGTAGTGCACGACGCCGATCGCGGTGGAGGCGAGCGGAGGATTGATCAGGCCGATGCCGGCGCCCGCGAGCAGGAAGCCGGGGATCAGCACGGTCCAGCCGGAGCTGGCATCGACGGCGGTCATCGCGAGCAGGCCGGCGCTCACGAGGAGCAGGCCGCTGCCGAGCAGCAGGCGCACGGGCACGCGCACGCTGAGCCGCCCGGCGATCGGCGCGACGGCGAACGACAGCAGCGTGATCGGGAGGAAGCGCAGCCCGGCGTGCAGCGGGCTGTAGCCGAGCACGTCCTGGATGTACAGGGTCAGATAGAGGAACATCGCGAACATCGAGGCGGAGATCGCGAAGGCGACGATGCTGGCGCCGGCGAAGGCGGGCCGGCGGAAGAGCGTCAGGTCGAGCATCGGCCGCCGCTGGGCGCGCTCGACGATCACGAAGAGCACGATCAGCACCAGCGAGGCGCTCAGGAAGCCGACGATCCGCGTCGAGCCCCAGCCCTTTTCGTTGCCCTCGATGAGGGCGAAGACGAGCAGGAACAGCGAGCCGCTGAACGTCACGAGGCCCAGCCAGTCCACGCCCTGCGCGTCGGGGTCGCGCGACTCGGATACCTGCGTGAGGGTCAGGATCACGCCGAGCACGCCGATCGGCACGTTGACGAAGAAGATCCACTCCCAGCCGATGCCCGAGGTGATCACGCCGCCGAACACGCCGAATGCGACGCCGCGGTCCCTGCCGCGGAAGGCCTGCGCGATGAGCGCCAGCGAGGTGGCGAACATCATCGCCCCGCCGGTGCCCTGGACGGCCCGCGCGAGGTTCAGCGCGAGCGGCGTGCCAGCCAGTCCGCAGGCGGCCGAGGAGAGCGTGAAGATGACCAGGCCGGTGACGAACACGAGCCGCCGTCCGAAGCGATCGGCGAGCGCGCCGGCGGTCAGCAGGAACGCCGCGAGCGTCAGCGAGTAGGCGTTCACCACCCACTGCAGGTCCGAGAACGAGGAGTGCAGCGAGCGCTGTATGTCGGGCAGCGCGACGTTCACGACCGTGATGTCGAGCAACAGCATGAAGATCGCGACTGAGACGGCGATCAACGTCCACCACTTGCGCTCCAAGACGGCTCCTTTCTGTCGCTCTCGTCCGCTAGCCCGCACGCACTATATGAACGCAGCCGAGCGGTTCCGGATGCCCGCGCCGGTCCCCCGGGGCAGCGAGCTCGGCGGCACGCCTACGCGTGGCGAGCTTGCTAGCTGGCCTGCAGGTGGCGCTGCAGGAAGGGCACGATCTCCGCCCACAGCTTCGCCGCCGGCTCGGGGCGGTAGGTGGGGCGATAGTCGGCGAAGAACGCGTGCCCGGCGCCGTCGTAGACGTCGACTTTGACCTCCTGCCCGCTCGCCGCGGCGAGCGCGCGAAGCTGCTCGGCCAGCTCGGGCGACGGATTGGTGTCCTCCGCGCCGACGGCGGCCAGCAGCGGACAGTGCAGGCGATCGGCCAGCTCGAGCGGAGGCGTGGGGCGGGTGGGCGTCGAGCGCTCGTCGGGCGTGGCACGATCGATGAACCCGCCCCAGCAGTCGACGGCTGCGTTGAGGCGGTCGCTTGCGCAGGCGAACAGCAGCGTGTAGCGACCGCCCATGCAGAAGCCGATGCAGCCGATCCGGCCCGTCACGCCGTCCAGCGCGCGCAGGTGATCGGCTGCGCCCTCGAGGTCGCCCAGCGCCGTCTCGTCGGACATCGAGAAGAGGCGGGCCATCATCGCCTGCACGTCGTCCATCGGCGGCGGCCCGCCTTCGCGCGTGTACAGGTCCACGCCGAGCGCCACGTAGCCGATGTTGGCGAAGCGATTGGCGACGTCGCGTACGTGTTCGTTGAGGCCGCCTGCCTCGTGGATCACGACCATCCCCGGATGGCTGGCGGCGTCGGCCGGGCGGGCCAGATAGCCGTTGACCTGCGCGCCGCCGGCGCCCGGATACGTGAGCTCTTCGGCGCTGATGCGCGTGGGGTCGGTGAGCGCCCCGGGCACTCCCTGCGGACTCGCCTTGACCTCTACGCCGGGCATCTCGCTAGACCTCCTGGCTCCCGCTCGTCTCGAGCGCGGGCGCCTGAGCGGAGGCTCCCTCGGCGCGCGCATCGAGCTCACGGATCTTGCGCCGCACGCGCTTGCGCGTCTCGCTCAGCTCGTGATCCAGGCGGCGCAGCTCATCGGCCCGGTGGTGGACGAGCGCCAGTTGGCGCTCGATATGTCCGAGCGCCTCCTCGAGCAGCTCGCGGCGACGGTCGGAATCGACGTCCTCGCGGGCCAGCTGTGCGCGCACCTCGGCGCGCGCCTCCTCGGCGGCCAGGAGCGTCTTGAGCTCCTCCAGGGACACGCCGAGCAGCTCCTTCAGGCGCATCACCTCGCGCAGCCGCTCGACCTCGGCCTCGCTGTACAGGCGGTGCTGCCCGGAGGGCCGCGCGGGCGCCTCGGCGAGCAGGCCGATCTCCTCGTAGTAGCGGATCGTCCTCGGCGTCGTTCCCGCCAGGCGCGCGACATCGCCGATCCGCAGGCTCGCCGCTCGAGATCCGACGTCAAGCTCCGACTGTGGCCGTGCGCTCATCGTCGCCTCAGCGCGCGGTGGCGGGGATCGTGGGGGAGGGGGCGCCGTCATTGCCGTCCGCGACTGCTCCGTCGAGCCCGGGAATCATCGCCTCCTCGGAGACCGCCTCCTCCCACGGCTCGACGGCGAGCGGCGCCGATGTGTCCGTTGTCACGTGGCTCGGGCGCAGCAGGCAGACGCCGGCGCCCACGAGCGAGGTCGCGGCGAGGACCCAAAGCGCGACGTGCATGTTGGCGATGAACGGCGCGAGCTTCTCTTCGGAGAGTCCCTTGGCGAGGCCCGAGAAGATCGAGAACAGGGTGGCTTTGGGCACGGCCGAGGTCACGATCGCCAGCACGAACGCGATAGAAAGGACGGCGCCGGTGTTCTGCAGCAGGGTGCGCGCGCCCGCTGCGATGCCGCGTCGGTAGGCGGGCACGGCCCCCATCATGGCGGCCGTGTTGGGGCTGTTGAACATGCCCGAGCCGACGCCGACGACGAGCAGCCACAGGCCACTCTGCCAGTAGGGCGTGTGTACGCCGAGCGTCGTCATCCCGGCGAGGCCGGCGGCGCTGACGAGCATGCCGATCGCGGCGAGCGCGCGCGAGCCGTGGCGGTCGGCGTAGACGCCGGCGATCGGCGAGGCGATCAGCATGCCGAGCGCGAGCGGTATCAGCTTGATGCCGGCTTCGATTGGCGTGTTGCTCTGCGCGCCCTGGTAGTAGAAGACGAACAGGAACATCAGCGCGAAGCGCGCGAGCCCGTTGATGAACGCGGCTGCAGTCGCGG
>DATHGU010000282.1:0-4905 GCA_035317495.1 Solirubrobacteraceae bacterium | reverse complement strand
GGACGCTCGGCGCGACCCCGTGGGCGGAGAACACGACCGTCGCCCCCTCCGGCACCTCGGTCTCGGATTCGACGAACACCGCCCCGCGCTCGCGAAGCTGGTCGACGACGTGCTTGTTGTGCACGATCTCCTTGCGCACGTACACGGGCGCGCCGTGAATCTCGAGCGCGCGTTCGACGGTCTGCACGGCTCGGTCCACGCCTGCGCAGTACCCGCGCGGTGCCGCGAGCAGCAGCTTCTCGACGGTGTTCGTCACGATTGCCATTGTAGGGCGCGCCCAGGTACGCTAAGCGCTCGTGCCGCAACGCCACCTCGACAGGCTCACGCCGGTAGACGCCTCGTTCCTACACCAGGAGGGCACCCACTCGCACATGCACATCGGCGGGTTGACCCTCGTCGAGGGTCCGCCGCCGAGCATGGACGAATTCCTGGAGCAGATCCGCCGGCGCCTGCACCTGGTCCCGCGCTATCGCCACAAGCTCGCCTCCACGGCCCTCGACAGCGGGCGACCGGTGTGGGTCGACGATCCGAGCTTCAACCTCGAGTACCACATCCGCCACACGGCGCTGCCCACCCCTGGACGCTGGGAGCAGCTGTGCGCGCTGACCGCGCGGATCTTCTCGCAGCAGCTCGATCGCTCCAAGCCGCTCTGGGAGATGTGGCTGATCGAGGGACTCGAGGACAACCGCTTCGCGCTGATCACGAAGACGCACCACGCGTTGGTCGACGGCATCGCCGGCGTGGATCTCGCCACGGTGCTCTTCGACCTCAGCCCCGACCCACCGCCGATCAGGCACTCCGGCCGCGCGTGGCAGCCGCACCAGGAACCCGGCACGACCGAGCTCGTGACAGCCGGGCTGCGCGGCGCCGTGCGCGCCGGGATCAACCTCGCCGAGGGAGCGATCGATGCTCTCGCCCACCCCGACCATGCGCTCGCGCGCGCCAGAGAGGCCGCCGAGGGGATCGGTGAGATCGTGTGGGCGGGCCTCAACCCAGCCCCGGAAACCCCCCTGAACGTTCCGATCGGGCCGCACCGGCGCTTCTTTGGCATCGCCAGCCGGCTCGATGACTTCAAGACCGTCAAGAACGCCTTCGGCGGCACGGTCAACGATGTCGTGCTGGCCGTCGTGACGGGCGCGCTGCGCACCTTCCTGATATCCCGCGGGCGGCGCACTGAGGGTGTCGAGATGCGTGCGCTCGTGCCGGTCTCGGTGCGGGTCGAGGATGACCAGGGAGGCAACCGGCTCGTCGTGATGCGTGGCCCGCTGCCCGTCTACATCGCCGATCCGGTTCAGCGTCTACGCTTCGTCTCGCAGGCGATGGACGGCCTGAAGGAGTCCAAGCAGGCGCTCGGCGCCGAGGTCATCGCCGGCGCGCAGAACTTCGCGCCGCCGACGATCCTCGCGCAGGCCTCGCGGCTGAACTTCTCGACAAGGCTGTTCAACCTGATCGTGACCAACGTGCCCGGACCGCAGTTCCCCCTGTATGTGCTCGGGCGCGAGATGCTCGAGGCCTATCCGATCGCCTTCCTGCCCGAAAACCATGCGCTTGCGATCGGGATCATGTCCTACAACGGCCAGATGAACTTCGGCCTCCTCGGCGACTTCGACGCCCTGCCCGACATCAGCGCGATCAGCGCCAACATCGAGCAGGAACTCGCGACGCTCTTGTCGCTCGCGCGCGAGTGGGTCGCTGCGCCGGCGTAGCGCCGTCCGGCCCGCCTCTGCTCTAGCGCGAGCCGGTTCGACGAGCGTCGAGTCGCACGCTTGCGCGGAGGAGTTCGCCTCCATCACGCGAAAGACGATCGATGGTCCAGGTTGCCGCCGCGGACGAGAGCCAGCGCCTCTTCCGACTTTCGTCGATGGCAATCCCGACGCAACCCGTCGAGCAGCACGAGACGGCGCTGATCATCTACACCGTTACACGCAGCGACGTTCTATTGACGGTCCGCTTCTACGGCCAGTCGCCGTTTCGCGTTCAACGTGTTCGTCGCGGCCGGCGCGCGCAGCGCGCGTTGGGCCGGCTCAGTAGCCGAGCGCGAACTTGGCGTCCTCGCTCATCTTCTCGGGCGACCACGGCGGCGTGAAGACCATCTCGGACTCGACCGTCTTGACGCCCTCCAGTTCGCCCACGAACTCATCGATCTGCTCGGTTACCTGCGGCCCGATCGGACAGCCCGGCGTCGTCAACGTGAACGTCACGTTCACGTTGCCATCGCTGACCTCAACCCCGTAGATCAGCCCGAGCTCGACGAAGTCAAGCCCCAACTCGGGGTCGATCACGTTCGACAACGCATCCATCACATCATCGACCGTTGGCGTAGCGGCAACCTCGGACATGCCCCGAGTCTAGCTATTGCCTCGCGCCGGCCATCGGCGTCCTAGTTGTCGCAGCCGAGGCGATCCCACATGTAGAGCTGTATGCACTCGTTCGCCAGCGCGATGGCGCGCTCGCGCGAGAGGCGCGGCAGCACGGTCTCGAGCGCCTGCTCCTCGGAGACGCCCGCCTGGAAGGCTTCCTCGCCGCGGAAGCCCGCCGCGATCTTCAGCGCCTCGCGACGGTTCTCGCCGAGGCTGGGGAACACGCCGACGAGGAAGTCCGTGTTGGGGATCGGCTGGCCGACCTCCAGCGAAGCGTGCCAGGCGGCGAGCAGGTGTAGGTCGTCCTCGTCGAGGTCGGCGATCGCCTTGGCATAGTGGACCGACAGCTCCTGGTCGGGGATGTCGTCCACCCATGCACGCACGACCTCGCCGACCAGCTGACGGCGTGCCTCGCGGCCGACCGACTCGGCGATCACTCGAATGGCGTCCTGGGGCTCGATGAAGCAAAGTGGCATCGTGACTCCCGCGGTATCGGGAACAGCTGACGTATCGCACTGTAGGTGGCCGTGTGGACGGCACTTTCGCGCGCGCATGAGCGCACGCCGGGAGCACGCCGGGCGCGGCGCGAAGCCCCACGCGGCGGCGCGGCGGCGGCGCGGCGGCGGCGCGGCAGGGTCACAGTCCGAGGGCGCCGCGGCCCCGCTGCAGCACGTCATGGTCGGTGCTCTCGGGCGGGAATCCAAGCGTCGCGCGCCGCCCTGTCCCCCAGTTGGCGAGCGCCAGCTCGAGCGCCGCCACGGGAACGGAGATCGCCTCGGCGAGCGCCGCGGCGCGGCGCTCGAGCAGCAATGCGTCGCCGATCGCGAAGACACGCTTGGCGGCCAGCGTGGCAGGATCGTCAGATGCCGCCGCACGTGCGCCGGCGAAGCACAGCGAGCCAGCGCGAAGGTCGTACAGACCGAGCCCTCCCAACAGCACGAGCAGCTCGTAGCGGGCGGCGCGAATGAAGCCGGGCAGCGCGAGCCGCTCGAACAGCCGCTCGAAGCGCCGCTGCGGAGTCCAGCTCGGATCGCCCGAGAAGGCCAGCTGCTGAGAGGTGGCCTGCGCGACCCAGTGGCGGTAGGCGTTCAGCGTGTCGGCCCCACGCGCGGGATCGTGCGAGCTGCGCGGGCCGAGCGCGACGTCCGCGAGGTTCTCGAGCGCGCCGCGCTCGGTGCGCAGCGCCAGGCGAATGCCGGCAAACGGCTCGGGCCCCTCCAGGGGGCACAGATAGGCGATCAGAAAAGATGCCCAGGTGGCCTGCTCCAGATCGGCGGCGGCAAGCGAGCGCACCTCTGAGTACAGCCCCGGCGGCTGCATGCCCAGCGCGAGCAGCCGCCCGGCGGAGAAGGCGATCTCCTCGGCCAGGCGGCCCGCGTCGACGGACGCGTGCACGCCGGGGAGCAGCTCGGAGAGATAACCGTCGTCGGCGGCGCGCTCCTGTCGGCGGATGCTCACGCGCTCGCCGCGCGGCGAGCGCCGCGCCCCCGAGCCCGCTGCCGCGCTCGAGCTACCCGGTCGGCGCCGCGCGCCGCCGGGCGGGCGGGCGCCGGAAGCGTTGCCCGGGAGCGCCTTGCTGCAGATCGGGCAGCGCTCCAGGAAGCGGTTGTGGCGGCAGAAGGTGGGCATTGCGCCGTCGCCGGAGCCGCTCGCGCGCTTAGTCCTCGGCGGGAATTGCCGGGCCGACGTGCTGCGGCGGGCCCTCCGGGCCCTCGTCGGCGTCGGCGTGACCTGCGAGCCCAGCGTCTTTGCCCGAGATCGCCGGCAACTCGCCCGCGCCGTTGCGCCGGGCGGCGAGGTAGCGATCGACGATCCGCGCGCACTGGCGCCCCTCGTTGATCGCCCACACGATCAGCGACTGCCCGCGACGGGCGTCGCCGGCGGCGAACACGCCATCCACCGAGCTGGCGTACGGCTTGGCTGTCTTGACGTTTCCACGCGGGTCCTTCTGCACGCCGAGCTGCTCCAGCAGCTCCTGCTCGGGGTGCAGGAAGCCCATCGCCAGCAGCACGAGCTGGGTCTTCAGCTCCTGCTCGGTTCCAGGCACGGGACCGAACGGCGGCTCGGGCTCGGCTCGCGCGATATGCAGCGCGGCGACCCGCCCGTGCCCGTCGTCGGAGAAGCGGGTCGTGACGACCGAGTAGTCCTGCTCGCCCTTGTGCGTCTGCTTGGCCTCCTCCATCGCGTAGCTGAGGCGGTACTTCAGCGGCCACTCCGGCCACGGCGTGCGCTCGTCCGGGCGGCGCGGCGGGGGCTCGGGCAGCAGCTCCAGCTGCGTGATCGAGCGGGCGCCCTCGCGCACCGCGTTGCCGACGCAGTCGGCGCCGGTGTCGCCTCCGCCGATCACCACCACGTCGCGGTCCTTGGCGCTGATCTCCCGCTCGGGAGCGGGTTGGGCGACGGTCGGCTCGGGGCCGAACTCGCGCGCGATGAAGCGGTTGCGCTGGTAGAGATAGTCCATCGCGAAGTGAACGCCGTCCAGCTCCCGGCCGGGCGCCGGGAGGTCGCGCGGGACGCGCGAACCGGTCGCCAGCACGACGGCGTC
>DATHGU010000281.1:0-2793 GCA_035317495.1 Solirubrobacteraceae bacterium | reverse complement strand
GGCACGCTTTGAGATAGGCCGACGCTCCGGCTCCAGAACACTGCGCGGCGGAGACTACGACGACCTCGCCCAGCAGAGTGCAGACGACGCGCTCGTCGCGATCCTGCGAAAGCTAGACGACTTCCGAGGCGAAAGCCGCTTCACGACCTGGGCCTACAAGTTCGCGCTGTACGAGGCAGCGGCCAAGGTGCGAAAGCGCTCCTGGCAGGGACGCGAGATCCCGCTCTCCCCCGAGGCGTGGCCTCTGATCGCCGATGATCACCAACGCACCGCCCAGCAGGCGGTCGAGACCACAGACAGGTTCACCGCACTGCACGAGGCGATCGAGGAGGACCTGAGCCCACACCAGCGCGAGGTGCTCGTCGCGCTCGCGCTAAATGAGGTGCCGATCGATGTGCTCGCCGAGCGGCTCAAGACGACCCGCGGCGCCCTTTACAAGACCCTGCACGATGGGCGACAGAAGCTCAGAGGCGCGCTCACCGCGCGCGGCCTGGGCCTGAACGAACAGAAGGAGCGAGCACTCGCATGAGCGAGGATCGCGAGAGCGACGACGTGAGCTCGTAGGCGCCACGGCAAAAGCGCCACGTAGGAGCCCCATGCGGCTTGGGCTTTCACGGGCGCTCTGATCAACGCTGAGCCCGAGCGACCATACAAACGACCGCCGCTCGCCAAGGGCTACCTGCGCGACGATTCGCTGCGTGGAAGACCCAGGTTCACGAGCAGGCCTTCTCGGGCGTGAGTTCGGTTGCGACAGGCCGCTCACTACGGGTGCCGAGCCGCGCCGAATTCAGATCGTCGGCTCCGAACTCGCGGGCCGTTCACTACCTGCGCACGCTCGCCGACAGCGACCCGCTGCTCGGGTGCCCGCCAGGCGGCGGCCGCTTGGTTGTCGTGGGAGCCGACTGGAGTCGGCAGCGACGACGGGTGACCCGAGCGTCCGATGCGCACGCAGCTGCAATAAGGCGACGCGGCCCAGCGCCCGGCGATGCACCTCTTTTCCTGAGATCAGTGTTCCTGAGATCAGCGCGTCAGGCGGCGATGCTCGCCGTCTCGGCGTCACGTTCGCTGTCGGTGGTACGGTGGATGGCGAGGCGAGGAAGCACGAGTAGCGAACAGCGTGCGTGACGCTCGAGGTAGTCACAGGTGCTGCCAAGTACCAGGCGCAGCACCGAACCGTAGCTGCTGGAGCCGACTACGAGGAGATCCACGATGTTGCTGAGAGCGGCCAGCTGTTCGCCAGCGCCCCCGTACACCGCACGACCATCGACGCCGGACAGCTCCTTCATGCGGTTGCTCGCTTCGGTGAGCATCAGATTCAGATACTCGCCTCCAGCGTTGACAAATCCGTAGCTCGGTATTGAGACGGCTTCGACTGCCTCAACGGTAGCTCGCGTAGGTGCGGCCAGCGTCAGGGCTAGTTCGAGCGCTGCCTCGCTCTCGCGTGACCCGTTGTAGCCCACGCCAATCCTGCCAATAGGCACCGGATACTCCGCATAGCCGCGGGCGGCGATCGCGACCGCACAGGGCGCACCGTTCAGCGTGGCGCGTGTGTCATCGCCGAGCATCGCACGGCCAAAGGCGCCGTGACTGCAAGCGCCCACCACCAACAGGTCGGCGTTCAGGTCCTCCGCATGTTGATGCAGGCCACGCCCTGGGCTCATCGAGACGATGCTGACGAGGTCCGCCTTTACCTCCGCCAGAGCAAGCTCGCGCTCAAGCAACTGCTCAGAGGCGTCATGCTCCTCTGCCAATAGCCCAGGGGTAATCGCGTGGAGTGGGTGGAGTTTCCCCGGACGCACGTGGGCGAGGGTGAGCCTTCCTTCTGTGTCGGTGAGACGCGAGGCAAGCCTGACTGCGTCGTGGCCGTTGGCGCTGCCGTCTACTCCCACGAGGACGTTCTTAAACATGTCGCCTCCTTTAATGACCTTTTTTACGACGATAGGTAGCCGACAGCGGGGGGCACATGGGCAATGGCACCCATTCCTGAGCAGCCTCCCCTGCCCCAGACTCGGTGTATGGCGCAAGTGCAGATCGCCTACCATCGACCGACAGATCTATCTGACGACGACCTTCGCGCGTGGCTTGCCGGCCGAGCGGGCTCGCTGATGTCGTTGAGACTCGAGCCGGCCGGTACGCAGAGGGATCGTGGCGTCGTCCACGTCATCGTTGAGGAACCGCCTCAGCCAAGCCACACCCACGATGCGATCGGTGGCCTGCTCGGCGACATGCGTATGCTCGGCCTACGGCCTGCGATCGTTTCGGGTGCTTAGTACGGCCGCTCGGGCTTACGAGCAAGCATCCGAGCCTCCACGTGCGGTCGCGCGCAACCGTCTCCCGTTCGGCGACGCAACCCGAGACGGTGATCGCGAATCGTGCCGACGACCGCGCGTCGACGGCCGATGGCCTAAATCCACCTCAGACGCGAGTAGCCATCGGCGGATGCGGGCTCACAGCGCTCGCTTGGCTGCGTGGCGCCGGGCGTAGAGCTTCTGCCTGATCGTCATCGCGCCCGCATGGCCGCTGCCTGGCCACGGGGTCAGCAGCAGCAGCAGCCGCGTCTGCGAGGATGCTGTGACCGCGTGACGCTCGCCCGGTGCAAGCTCGACCAGCAGCCCGGCGCCGCCGCTCGCGCGCTCCCCGGCAGCCGTGGTGAGCTCGATCGCGCCATCGACCACGAGCAACCAAGCGCGCTCGTGAACCTCATGGTCGGACAGGGTCTCGCCCGCCGCGAGGTCCAGTGTGATCGCGCGCGCCGCGTCGCTCGAGGAGAGGATCTCGGGCAGCCGTGGCTTG
>DATHGU010000280.1:0-10094 GCA_035317495.1 Solirubrobacteraceae bacterium | reverse complement strand
GGCACGCTTTGAGATAGGCCGACGCTCCGGCTCCAGAACACTGCGCGGCGGAGACTACGACGACCTCGCCCAGCAGAGTGCAGACGACGCGCTCGTCGCGATCCTGCGAAAGCTAGACGACTTCCGAGGCGAAAGCCGCTTTACGACCTGGGCGTACAAGTTCGCGCTGTACGAGTCAGCGGTCAAGGTGCGCAAGCGCGCCTGGCAGGGACGCGAGATCCCGCTCGCCCCCGAGGCGTGGCCTCTGATCGCCGATGATCACCAACACACCGCGCAGCAATCGGTCGAGACGACGGATCAACTCAGCGCGCTGCGCGAGGCGATCGAGGAGGACCTGAGCCCACACCAGCGCGAGGTGCTCGTCGCGCTCGCGCTGAACGACGTGCCGATCGACGTGCTCGCCGAGCGGCTCAACACGACTCGCGGCGCCCTTTACAAGACCCTGCACGATGGGCGACAGAAGCTCAGAGGCGCGCTCACCGCGCGCGGCCTGGGCCTCGAGGAACACAAGGAGCAAACGCCAGCATGACCAAACCATTCTCCCACGATCAAGACCGACTGCTCGCGCGTCTGATCGGCCCCCCGGGACCTGAGATCAGCTGCGAGGAGTGCTTCGAGCAGCTCGACCTCTACGTCGAGCTCGAGCTCGCGGGCTCCGATGCCGAGGCCGCGGTCCCGGGGATGCGTGCGCACCTCGAGGGGTGCGGGGCCTGCGCAGAGGATCGCGAGAGCCTGCACGCGATGCTGTCGCGCGAGGCCAGTTCCGGTACCTAGGTTTCGCGCGTGAGTTTCGCCGCCGTCAAGGCCGCCGGCCGTGCAATGAGCGCAGCGACGAGCCCGCGACACTATCGGCGGGGTAAGACCGTCCGCCCGCACGACGCTGACAGGGCATGAACACAATCTCCGTAGCGGCGGCCGACCGCGATCGCCCTGTAATCGCTCACGACCGTCTGAACTGCCGGCCGCCCGAACGTCGGCCGGTGGATCGCGAGGCCGTTCAGCGGGCCGCTCGCGACCTGCTGGCCGCACTCGGCGTTGACCTGCAAACGGAAGGGCTGCGTGAGACGCGGAGGCGGATGGCCGCCGCCTACGCCCAGCTGCTCACGCCCGAGCCGTTCAGCCTGACGACGTTTCCCAACGGCGAGGGCTACGACGAGCTCGTCCTCGTCCGCGACATCTCGTTCCAGTCGCTGTGCATGCGCCACGTGCTGCCGTTTTATGGCGTGGCTCACGTCCCCTACCTTCCCGCCGAGCGTATCCTCGGCCTCTCGAAGCTGGCCCGCGTCGTGGAACTGTTCGCACGCGACCTCCAGCTGCAAGAGCGGCTTACGATGCAGATCGCGGTCTGCCTGCACGAGCGGCTTGAGCCGAAGGGGGTCGGCGTCCTGCTTGAGGCCGAGCACCTGCGTATGTCGCTGCGCGGGGTGCAGAAGTCCGGCGCTAGGACCGTTACCTCGACGCTGCGCGGACTCGTCCGCGACGAGCCGCGCACACGTACTGAGTTCCTCAGCCTGACAGGAGCTAGAACGCAATGAACGAGCAGACATTCATCATCGTCGGTGCCAGCGTGGCCGGCTCCAAGGCCGCGGAGGAGCTGCGCACCGCGGGCTTCGATGGGCGTGTGCTGTTGATCGGCGCGGAGTCCGAGCGCCCATACGAACGCCCGCCGCTGACCAAGGACTACCTGCGCGGCGAGTCGCCTCGCGAGAAGGCCTACGTCCACGAGCAGGGCTTTTATCAACAGCATCAGATCGAGCTTGAGACCGATGCCACGGTGAGCGCGATCGACCCAGCCCAATCACGCGTGACGCTCGCCGACGGGCGCGCGTTTGGCTACGATCGGCTGCTGCTGGCCACGGGCGCCGAGCCGCGCCGAATCCCGATCGCGGGCTCCGAACTCGACG
This sequence comes from Solirubrobacteraceae bacterium, assembly GCA_035317495.1. GTDB lineage: Bacteria > Actinomycetota > Thermoleophilia > Solirubrobacterales > Solirubrobacteraceae > Palsa-744. The sequence goes on along the minus strand of DATHGU010000280.1, from coordinate 8,190 downwards.
GGGTCTATTACCTGCGCACTCTAGCCGACTGCGACATGCTGCGCGAGCGCTTGCAGGTCGGCGGCCGTGTGGTTGTCGTCGGCTGTGGCTGGATCGGCAGCGAGTTCGCCGCCTCGGCGCGCCAGGGTGGGCTCGAGGTCACGGTCGTCGACCCCATCTCGCTGCCGCTGGAGCGCCTTTTCGGCGCGGAGGTCGGCGCTTTCTACCGCGACGTCCATCGCGACCACGGCGTCGAGCTCGTGCTCGGCGACGGCCTCGAGGCATTCGAAGGCGAGGGCGCGGTGACGCGCGTGCGCAGCGCCGCCGGCCGCGTAATCGAGTGCGACTTCGTCGTTGTCGGCATCGGCGTCGCCCCCCGCGTTGAGCTCGCCAGCGGCGCCGGCCTCGAGATCGACAATGGGATCCTCGTCGACGAGAAGCTTCAGACGTCGACACCCGGCGTGTTCGCGGCGGGCGATGTCGCACGTGCCCTCCACCCGTTCTTCAGGGAGCGGATTCGCGTCGAGCACTGGGCGAACGCGCTCAACCAGGGGGCGCTCGCCGCGCACGCGATGCTCGGCGAGTCCGTCAGCTACGACCGCATCCCCTACTTCTTCTCCGACCAGTACGAGGTCGGGATGGAGTACTCCGGGCACGCGCCCAAATGGGACGAGATCGTCCTCCGCGGCGACCCGTCCGACGGTGAGTTCGTAGCGTTCTGGCTGCGCGAGCGGCGCGTCGTCGCCGGAATGAATGTGAACGTCTGGGATGTCAACGAGCAGGTTCAAGCGCTGATCCGTTCCCGCCAGCCGATCGACGTTGCCGGGCTCGGCGACCGCGACACGCCGCTTGACTCATTAGCCCACAACGCAAGCTGACCGAGGTGCAACGAAATGACTCCCAATCCCAATCTGCAGCGGCTCCAAGCCGAGGGCGTGTCGATCTGGCTCGACACGCTGTCGCGCGAACTGCTCGACAGCGGTGAGTTCGCCGTGCTTGTCCGCGACTACGCGGTCACCGGGGCGACGTCGAACCCGACGATCTTCGCCAAGGCGATCACGGGCTCAGAGCGCTATGACAACCAGCTGCGCCGGCTCGCCGAGGATGGCGAGCGCGATCCGCAGCAGCTGTTCTTCACCCTCGCGCTCGACGACATCCGGGATGCGGCCCACGCTCTGCGCCACAGCTACGACCAGAGCGGTGGCCGCGACGGCTTCATCTCGTTCGAGTGCACTCCGGACCTCGCCAACGACACCGACGCCACGATCGACCAGGCACTGGACCTGTGGCAGCGACTCGACGAGCCAAACGTGATGATCAAGGTCCCCGCGACCGAGGCGGGGCTACCCGCAATCGAGGCACTCACGCGAGCCGGCGTCAACGTCAACATCACGCTGCTATTCGGGATCGAGCGCTACGAGGCGGTCATCGATGCCTACCTGCGCGCACTGACAGCGCGCTCCGAGGCAGGCGAGCCACTCGACGCGATCGCGTCGGTCGCCTCGTTCTTCGTCTCGCGCATCGACACCAAGGTCGACGCGCGGCTGCCCGACGATTCGCCGCTGCGCGGCCACGTAGCGATCGCCAACGCGCGCGCCGCCTACCAGCGCTACCTGGCCAAGTTCTCCGGCCCTCAGTGGGAGCGCCTGCGCAGTCAGGGTGCACGGCCACAGCGACCGCTGTGGGCCAGCACCGGCACCAAGGACCCTACTTACTCCGACGTGCTCTACGTCTCTGAGCTGATCGGGGCCGACGTAATCAACACGATGCCCGAACAGACGCTGCGCGCGTTCGCCGACCACGGCAAGGTGACTCGTACGCTCGACGCTGACCCAGAGGCAGCACTGCGGGCGCTAGCCGAAGCCCGGCAAGCCGGAATCGACCTCGACGCCGTGACGGCCGAGCTCGAGCACGAGGGCGTGCAATCCTTCTGCGACTCCTACCACGAACTGCTCGACTGCATCAGGGACAAGCTCGGCACCCTCGCCCCGGCCGGCAGCAGGTGACCAAGGTGGCCTCGCGTCCGCTACCGGCCAGCGGCATCTCGCGCCTCAGCGCCGCGCGCGCCAGGCTCGCTGATCAGCCAGCATTCCTGCACGCGACGCTAGCCCCGCGCCGACAGACACGCCTGGCCAGGACCGGCGGGGCGGGTTGCGCTAGAACAGCGTGGCTATGCGGATACGGCATTGAGTGCTCGACCCTTTGCCGTCGCAGAGCATCACACGAGAGAGGAGGCCCAGATCATGCTTTGCTACTGCTGCGTTGAGCAGGGGATCCAGCAGCCGGCGGTCGCACTCTGCCGCAGCTGCAGCGCCGGACTGTGCCTCGAGCACCTGCGCGAGACAGCGTCGCGCTTTGGGTCGAGTCACGTGCTTGATACCTGCCATCACGACACGTGGGCCGTTCCCAAACACCCCCAGGGGGCGACCGAACACCCGGGCGGGGCATAGCCGAGTGGCACACCGACAGACCTGCGCGGTAGATACACCGCAGAGCGTTTGGTGATCGTGCCGACGCGGCGCAGCGCATGTGAGAGTTGCCGCCGTTGCGGCGAGCGGTGGCTTTCCGCTTCGAGCCTGATCCACTTCGATCCAGCCGCGCACCACGAGGTGCGCGCGTGGTTTCAAAGCGACTCAAGTGGTGATCGTCGTTGCTAAGCCGACGACGACGCTCTTCCCCTGGGGGCCGCGCTTGATGACCTCGAACGGTTCGGCGCCGATCACAAGCGAGTCCCCACGGCTCTCAAGCGCGGTCACGTTCGCGTCGAGCACTATTGCGCCCAGGGATGCCAAGCACGAAAACGACGTGATATTGACCGGGATCGCCGAACGGGCCGTCGCCGGGATAGTTGGTGATGCGATCGTGCTCCGTCGGGTAGCGTCGCTCTATTGCACGGGCGCGTCATTCTATTGCGCGCACCTCGAACTGCTCGGCTGCTGCCACTGGCGCCAACGGCGGCAGGATCGCCGCTGCCCGCTCGACGACGTCGCCGGAGATCGCAGCGTCCGATGAACCGGCAGCTCGGCACCCCCGAACGATCCTGCGTTGCCCCGAGGCTAACGGGCCTCGCTGAAAGGCGGCTGGCGCGCATACCGGCGCGCACCGGCTCTGGGCGCGCACCGGCTCTGAAAACACGAAAACCCCACTATTCGCAGGGCTTTCGCACACTCCGGGACAGGGACTCGAACCCCAATCTCCCGGACCAGAACCGGGCGTCACTGCCAATTGGACTATCCCGGACCGAGCGCCTCGTCCGAAAGGATAGCCAAACTCGCGGGCGGTCCGAATGCAACGCCGCGGCAAGTCGTCAGCCTCGAATGAGAACATGTGTTCGTGTCCACACGTGCCCGGGTAAAGGCCCTACTGGAGGCCAAACCGATAGCTGGGGCGGCCGCAACCGAGGCTCGGCCTGAATCTGCAAGCTGGTTCAGCCCCCAGCCCCGTGCCCATTGGGCGCGAAGTAGGCGGTGATCGCCTCCTCGAGGCCCGGATCCAGCACCAGCAGCACTTCGTCGCCGGCCTCGATGACCGTGTCGGCCTTCGGCACGAAGCCGGTCCCTCCGCGCAGCACAGAGATGATCAGGCTGCCGTCCGGCAGGGCGATGTCGGCGACCGTCTCGCCGACCGTCGGCGCGTCTGGGCTGACCTCCAACTCGATGATCTCCAGGCGCTCCTCTTCCAGCGCGAGCAGGTGCACGAGCCCATAGCGCGGCACCTCGTGCTCGATCAGGCGCAGGATGAGGTCCGTCGCGGAGACGGCCGGCTGGATCCCCAACAGCCTGAAGTGGTCGTGGTTGCGGGGGTTGTTGACGCGCGCGATGATGCGGTCGCACAGGTACTTCTCCTTGGCGACCTGGCAGACGAGCATGTTGTCCTCGTCGTCGCCCGTCACCGCGACCACGAGGTCGGCACGCTGGATTCCCGAACGCTCGAGCACCCACAGCTCGGTCGCGTCGCCATATTGCACGGAGTGCTCGAACTCTTCCTCGATCGCCAGGTAGCGGGGACGCGAGGACTCGATCAGAGTGACCTCATGCTGCTTGTCGATCAGCTCTCGCGCGAGGTTACGTCCGACCTTGCCGGCGCCGACGATGATGGCGTACATGGGCTAGGCCGGCTCGGGTTCGAGCGCGCGCTCGAACATCTCGATCGCGTGCTTGGTCGGGGAAATCGTGTCCAGGCCCTGTTCGCCGTACCAGTTGGCGCGAGCCGGGTCCATCACCCGCACGATCACCTTCTCCACGCCAAACCGCTTCTGCGCGATCTGGGCGATGATCAGGTTGGTGTTGTCGCCGTCGGTCGAGGCGATGAACACGTCCGCGCGCTCGATGCCCGCCCCCAGGAGCGCGTCGATCTCCAGCGCCGTACCGACCGTGAACTGCCCGTCGGCGTCCTCCCAGCTCTTGCTCTGCCCCGCGTCCAGGCGCTCGTGCGAGAGCGGATCCTCGTCGAGCACCGAGACTTCGTGGCCGGCGGCGAGGGCCGACTTGGCGACGGCCGAGCCCACGCGCCCGGCCCCCACGATCAATACGAACATGCGGCGGAGATTAGTCGATGCACAGCCTCACGCAACCGGCAGCACCGGACTCACGTGCCAGCCGGAGCGACACTCGAGCGGCGCTCGGCGGCCGAGTCGCCCGCGGCAGGCGCGGTGACGATCACGCGGCACTCGGCCTTGCTGATCACGTACTTCGTCACGTCGCCGACGAAGTTCTCCAGCGGACCGCCCCGTCCACCGAACCGCGCGCCACCGCGGATCAGCGAGGGCTCCTCGGCCCCGAGGACGATCGCCTCGACGCCGCGCCGGCGCGCCTCGTCGACGATCGCGTAGCCCGCGCGGCGAGTGCGCACGGTGGCCGTCGCCACCTGCACGCCCGCGTACTCCTCGCCCACGGCCTTCGCGCGCGCGAGCGCCTGCCTGGCCTCCTTGACCTGCGCTTCGGGCAGTCGCGCGTCGAGCGGCAGCGACATCGGGATCACGAAGATCCATACCGCCTCGATCGTCGCCGCGTCGATCGCCGCCTCGTCGGTCGGCTCGCCGGAGACCAGCAGCGCGGCGGTCTGCACGATGTCCTCGTCCAGCGCCGTGCCGAACAGCGGCACGAGGATCGACCCGTAGTCGCGTTCGTGCGGCGGCTCCGCACGCAGCACCTCGGGCGCGACCGTCACGCGGCGCAGCAGCGGCGCCTCGTCGGCGCGGCGGTAGATCACGTACATCGCAATGCCGGCCGCCATCCACCCGAGCCCGACGTAGCGCGCCGGATCGTGCACGACCATCACGGCCACCCAGCCGCCGGCCGAGATGACCGCGCCGAAAACCGCCGGCAGCGGGAGCTGAGCACCGCGCACCCCGATCGACAGGGGAATGCGATACGGGCGGGGGCGCTCGGGCTCGGTGAAGCGCAGGCGGCTGACCGACACGTGCGCGATCGTGAAGGCCAGCAGCGCACCGAACGCATAGATGCCGACGAGGAAGTCGAGGTCCTCGGGAACGACCAGCCCCGCAGCGATCAGGCCCGCGAGGATGATCAGCACGTAGGGCGTCGAGCGCTGCGGGTGCAGCCGCCCCAGGCCACTCGGGATCTGGCGGTTGGTAGACAGCGAATACGCAAGCCGCGAGAGGCCAAGCATCGCCGAGTTGGCCGCCGCCACGAGCGTCACCGCGGCCAACCCGCCGACGACGTAGCGCAGCGTCTCCGCCAGCCAGTGCGGGCGCATATGTGCGACGACTCCGACCATTGGGTCGTTCAGGTAGCGCGTGGCAAGCTGCGTGTGGCCGCCGTGCACCGGCAGCGCCGTGACCGCCACCAGCGCGATGCCGACGTACAGGACGACGACGGTCGCGGTGCCGCTGCCCACCAAGCGCTTCAGCGCGGGCTTGCTGATGCGCACCTCGCCGGCCAGCCCGGCGGCCGACTCGAGGCTCGTGAAGGAGATCGCGGCGACCGTAAGCGCGAACACCAGGCCCGACCACGTGGGCGCGCTGCCCAGGTGGATCGGGTCGAGCAGCGTGTGCGCGTTGAAGAACAGGACGAGGCCGAGCACCACGACGAGGCTCTGCAGCGCCAGATCGCCGATCACCAGCACCCCCACCCGCCGCGCGCGGCGCCAGCCGAGGCCGCGGATGTTGCCGAGCACGACGATCAGGATGAACACCAGCGCCAGCCCAAGCGACTCCGCGCTGTGTCCCAGGGGACTCCAGAAGACCTTCAGGTACTGCGTCGCCGAGTAGGACGTGACGGCGATCAGGATGATGTAGTCGAGCAGGATCGCCCAGCCCGCGATGAAGCTGATTAGCTCGTTGAAGGCGTGGCGGGCGAAGACCGTCGAGCCGCTGCGCTCGGGATGCAGCGACGCGCCCTCCGCGTAGGTCATCGCCGTCAGCGTGAAGAGCATCGCGGCGATCAGGAAGACGAGTGGCGTGAGCCCGAGCGCATGACCGGAGATCACGCCGAGCGAGAAGTAGATGGCGCTCGCCAGAGGCATGTACACGATCGCGAAGAGCAGCGGCGAGCCGACGCTGCGTCGAGCGGTCGACAGCGAGCGGGCGGAGATCTGCTGGGCGATCCGCTCGGCCTCCGCGCGGCCGAGCTCGCCCTGCACTTTGGGCGCTGCGGGCGCGCCCGAGGAAGCGCCGGCGTTCGCGCCGGCGTTCGACGCCCGATCGCCGGACGCGGCCTCGCGTCGCTTCTCGTTTTCCGCGGCGGGCTCCTGCCCGGCGCGAAGGTCGCCGTCGCCGGCCGGGCCCTCGCCCGCGCTCATGTCCCGCGACCTCGCTTGTGCTCCAGGTAGATACGGGCGATGCCGGCCGCCAGGAAGAGGGCGCCGAGCAGCAGCCGCGGCGAGATCACACCGCCATGCCCCCCGACGGCCTGCACGATCAGCGCGAGGCCGATCACGGCCATCAGCACGGAGAGCACGAACGTGCCCGAGCGATGCACCTGTCGGCCGCTCATCTCAAGCTGAGCTTACGCCGCTGAGGTCGTGTCGCCGCATCCTTGCCCCTGGCTCGCCGCGAGCGCGGTGCGCCGTGGACTCCTCAGGTGATCAGCGGAATGATCAGGATGGCGACGATGGTCGCAACCTTGATCATCGGGTTGATCGCCGGCCCGGCCGTGTCCTTGAACGGGTCGCCGACGGTGTCGCCGGTGACCGAGGCGGCGTGCGCTTCCGAGCCCTTGCCGCCGAACGCGCCGTCCTCGATGAGCTTCTTGGCGTTGTCCCACGCGCCGCCGCCGGCCGTCATCAGGACGGCGAAGAAGAAGCCGACCACGATCACGCCGATCAACAGGCCGCCGAGCGCCTGCTGGTCGATCAACCCGACGATCAGCGTCAGGCCGATCGGCAGCAGCGAGGGCAGGATCATCTCCCGCTGCGCGGTCTTCGTGACGATGTCGACGCAAGTCGCGTAGTCGGGCTCTTCGGAGTAGTCCATGATCCCGGGGTGCTCGCGGAACTGGCGACGCACCTCCTCGACAACGGCGCCGCCTGCGCGCCCGACCGCCTCGATCGACAGCGAGGCGAACAGGCACACCATCAGGCCGCCGATCAACAGCCCGATCAGCACCGGCGGTTCGTTGATGCCGAAGGAGATCGCGTGCCCGACCTTGTCTTCGAGTTCTTTCTGGAAGCCCGCGAACAGAACGACGGCGGCGAGCACGGCCGAGCCGATCGCGTAGCCCTTGGTGACGGCCTTCGTCGTGTTGCCGACCGCGTCGAGGCGATCGGTGACCCTGCGCACGTCCTCCGGGAGATCGGCCATCTCGGCGATCCCGCCGGCATTGTCCGTGATCGGTCCGAACGCGTCCAGCGCAACGATCAGCCCGGTCAGCGACAGCAGGCCCATCACGGCGATCGCGATGCCGTAGATGCCGGTCACGCCGCCACCCGCGAGCTTCCACGAGCCGAGGATCCCGAGCACGATCACGATCGCCGGCAGCGCGGTCGCCTGCAGGCCCGAGCCGAAGCCCTGGATGATGTTCGTAGCGTGCCCCGTGATCGACGCTTTGGCGGTCTTCTTTACCGGTGAGAAGCGGGTCGAGGTGTAGTATTCGGTGAGCGCGAAGAGGAGCGCCGTGACGGCGATTCCGATCAGCGAGCAGAGGTACAGGTGCGACCAGCTCGGCGTGTTGACGGCGTCGCCCACGTTCTTGAAGGTCAGGTTGCGCATCAGCCAGTAGGTGATCGGCGCGAAGGCCGCCGCGGCCAGCA
>DATHGU010000279.1:0-6481 GCA_035317495.1 Solirubrobacteraceae bacterium | reverse complement strand
AGCGACGATGCCTCGACCCGGGCGACCACCGCGGGTACGAGAAAGGCGGATAGCACCTGGCCCGCGACAAGCAGCGCGGCGACGGCGACCGCGCTGTGAGTCTGGTCGTAGACCGCGATCGACAGCGCAACGTATCCGAACCAGGTCCCCAGTCGGTTGACCGTGTACGCAAGGACGATCCGCCGGACGCGGGGGGAACTTGGCAGCGAGAGCACGCGGCCACGCTACCGACAGGCTGCGATGCCATCCACCGTTGCAAGCACACTCGCGCCCCAGGCGCGGAGGGCTCGAGTGCCCGAGATTCTCAGATCTGCGGTCGCTGCTCCCCGCGGGTCGGCGCATCGATGCTCACGACCGGCAGGCCGGGATGCCTGTGCGCAAGCATCTGCATGAGCGACTCCGGCCGTAGCTCGTCGAGCTCGCCGCTGATGATCACCATGCTGCTGGACGGGGCTCTCACAAGCACCTCCCAGAAGGCCTCCGCCTCAGTGAAGGTCGTGTTGGGCGCCATCGTCCCCGCCAGCTCGTGGAGCACCGAGGCGCGCCCCGCCGAGTCCGCGCCCGCCACGAGCACCGGATGCGCCTCCGCCGCGGCCTCCTTCACTAGATGCAGGGCAGGCCGGCCGGCGGTTCCCGCGCGCCCGTCGCTCGGGCTCGCGGCGCTCGATGCGCGGTCTCCCGCCGCGAGGAGCCTGAGCTTGGGTGCGTCGTATAGATCCACCGTCTGCAGGGCGAAGGTATGCACGAACAACATGATGCGCCCTGTAAGGCCTTTTGTCTGTAGGGCGAACGGTGCCGATCGTGTCGTCCCAATGGTGCAGATTCGTGTCGGCCCGCCGGTACGTCACGATCGGTCCCGTCCAGCCGGTACGGTGTGCCGATGGAGGCTGGCACGCCAGGAGTCGATCGACCGATCGAGGTGATCATCGCCGACGACCACACGGTCGTGCGCGACGGGATCCGCACGGTGCTCGAGCGCGAGGCGGGCGAGTTCCGGGTCGTCGCTGAGGCCGCGGACGTGCCCTCGACGATCCGCGAAGTGCGCGAGCACAAGCCCGACCTGCTGACGCTCGACCTGACCATGCCGGGTGGCTCGAGCCTCGCCGCGCTACCTGCCTGCTTCATCGCTCATCCGAAGCTCGCCGTGGCGATCCTGACCATGCGTGAGGATCCCGAGTACGCGCGGCAGGCGCTGCGCGCCGGCGCCCGCAGCTACGTCCTCAAGGAGGCCGAGCCGGCGGAGCTCCTGCAGGCCTTCCGCTTGGCGGTGTCGGGCGGCAATTACCTGCACCCGCGTCTGGGGGCGCTGATGGTGAGCGGAGAGGAGGGCTCCTCCGACAGCGTCGTGCTGAGCGAGCGAGAGCGCGAGGTCGTGAGGCTGATCGCCAACGGCTACACCAACCCGCAGATCGCCGAGCAGCTGCACGTAGCCGAGCGAACGGTGAAGACATACCGGGCGCGCGCGATCGAGAAGCTCGGCTTCTCCTCGCGCGCCGAGATCACCGCGTACGTGCGGCGCATCGGCCTCGCCGAGTAGCGGCAGCGCAACTCAGCGGCTGAGGGCGTCGGCCGTCGCGGCGGAGGCGGCAGTGTGCTCCGCCTCGGGCGAGTGACGACCGGCGAGCGGCACCACGAGGCGCACGGTGGTCCCTCGCGTCGGCGCCGGTCCGAACTCGAGCTCGCCGCCGACCAGCTCGGCGCGCTCGCGCATGCCGCCCATGCCGAAGCCGCCCTCCAACCCGTCGCCGCGGGGGCCGAGCCTGTCGGTTTCGGGCAAGCCTTTCCCGTCATCGGTCACCGACGCGCGCACGACACCGTCGCGCTCGCTGATGCTGACGAGCGCGTTCGTAGCTTCGGCGTGGCGGCTGACATTGGTCAGCGCCTCCTGCACGATCCTGTAGATCGTGCTCTCGAGCTCGGCATCGAGCCGTCGGCCCTCGTCCCGGCCGAGCTGCATCTCGATCCGCACGTCGAGCCCGTCGATCGCCTGCGCGCGCCTGGCCAGCGCCTCGAGGGCAGCCGCCAACCCGAGGTCGTCGAGCGCCGCCGGGCGGAGCTCGGTGATCAGGTGGCGCAGCCCGTCGATCTCGTTGCCGAGGCCGTCGAGCACCATGTCGACCGCCTCGCGCAGCGCCTGTGGATCGTCGACGTCGCGGGCGTGCGCCAGCCGCAGGCGCAGCGCGCCCATGCCTTGGATGCTCTCGTCGTGGAGCTCGCGCGCCCAGCGCGTGCGCTCGCGCTCGCGCGCCTCCATGCCGTAACGCAGCCGTTCGATCTCAACCGAGCGCTCGGCCGCGAGCCGCTTGCCGACGCTCGTGGCAAAGGCGTTGAGCGCCTCGCGGTCGGGTCCGCGGAAGCCACCGTCGGTGCGCAGCGCTATAACCATCCCGCCGCCCTGCCCTTCCATGCTCAGCGGCTCGACGAGCGCCGCACGAACCTCGACGCCCAGTTCGTGCAGCCACGCGGCTTCCTGGCCGCGCGGGCGATCGAGCGCCGCCGCCTTGCCCGCCAGGTAGAGATCGCCCAGTGCGCTGCCCTCGACCGGCATGATCCGTACGCGCACCGTCGATGAGCCGCTCGAGGCGGCCACGCGCAGCTCGCCACGCTCCTCGATCACGACGAGCAGCGTGTCGGCGTCGAGCAGCGCCAGGCCACGATCGGCCATCAGGCGAAGCAGCCACAGCTCAGATCCGGAGAGCACGGCCCTGATTATGCCGGTCCGGCCGGCCGTCCCAGCACGGGCGGCGAGGAGCTGATCCCCGACGCTCCCTCGCCGCCGTAACCGCGACGCGCGGCGGCGCGCGCCTGCTCCAGCAGATCGTCGCCGCTGAGATCCTCCTGCCAGGCGGCCAGGCCTACCGAGATGCGCAACGGTCGGCGCGTTCCGTCGACTTCGACCTTGATCGTGCGCAGCCGCTCGAGCACCCGTCTGGCGACGATCTCGCCGCGCGGACCGTCCGCTCCCGGCAGCACCAGCAGCAGCTCGCCCTCGCTCGGCCTGCCGATCCTGTCGAAGCCGCGCACCTGGCCGCCGAGGGCTCTCGCCGCGTAGACGAGCGTCTGCTCGGACAGCTCGCTGCCGTGCTCGCGCGCGAGCTCCTCGAGGTTGCCGATCGTCACGAGCAGACAGCTCAGGGGGGTGCCGTGACGGCCCGCGCGGTTGATCTCCTCGGTCAGGCGCTCGCGCAGCGCCGCCGCCGAAAGACTGGCGATCAGCCCCGCCGGGGAAGGTTCGGAGCTCGGATTGGGGTCGCTGGCAGCCATGCCGTTGGGCGGACGAGTGCGCTCCGGGGTGAATGCCTGATCGCAGGTCCCTGTCACCCCGTCGGCACAGATTATGTTCTTATCGTCAGTTCGGCCCGGTGCCTACAGTCCCGCAGCGGCGGGCGAGGTGGCCCGGCGCGCCACGAGCGCGTGGTCCGTCGGCACTCGCTGCTAGACCTGCTCTCGTGCTTGCCGAGCTGCGTGTCGAGAACCTCCTGCTGATCGAGCGCGCGCAGCTGCGGCTGGCCCCGGGGCTGAATGTCCTGACCGGCGAGACCGGGGCGGGCAAGACGGTGCTCGCGCACGCCCTCGACCTGCTGCACGGCGGGCGCGCCCGACCGGGGATCGTGCGCCCCGGCGCCGCGGAGGCATACGTCGAGGGCAGCTTCGAGGTGCCCGAGGGGCTTCCCGCAGCGCTGCGCGAGAGGCTGGCTGCCGACGCCGAGGAGATCGTCCTGGCACGTCGCGTCGGAGCGGATGGACGCACGCGCGCGTACCTGAACGGTCGCTCGGCGACCGTCGGCGAGCTGCGCGACCTCGGCGCCGAGCTGATGTCCTTCTACGGCCAGCACGAGCACCGCAAGCTGACGATCTCGGCCGCGCAGCTGCGGCTGCTTGACGACCTGTGCGGCCCGCAGCAGGCGCTGCGCCTGCGCGCGTGCGGCGAGGCCTTCGCCGAGACGAGACTCCTGCAGGCGAGGCTCGAAGAGCTGCGCGAGCTTGCGGGCGCGCGCGAGCACGAGCTCGACCTGCTCGAGTTCGAGCTCGCCGAGATCGACGCCGCGGAGCTCGGGCGGCGCGAGCACGACGAGCTGTTGGCCGCGCGCGAGCGCCTGCGCCGTCTCGACGCGCTCTGTTCGGCGGCCGGCGCCGGCGCCGACGCGCTCGCCCCCGAGTACTCCGAGGCGCCCGGCGTCGCGGCGCTGCTGGCCGGCGCGAGCGCCTGCCTGGAGCCGCTCGGCGGGGTCGACCCGCGGCTGGATGCGCTTGCCGAGCGCCTGAGCGCACTTGCGATCGAGTCGCATGACCTGGCGAGCGAGCTGCGCGCCTACTGCGAGGCGCCCGATGCGGGGACGCCGACGGGGCCGGAGTCGACGCTCGAGGGGGTGGAAGAGCGGCTGGCGGTGATAGAGCGGCTGATGCGCAAGCACGGAGGCAGCGTCGAGGGCGTGCTCGAGCACGCGGCGCGCTCGCGCGCCCGACGCGAGGAGCTGTGCGGCGCCGAGGTGGCGCTGGAGGAGACGGCCGAGCGCCTGCGATCGGCCGAGGCGGCACTCGAGGAGCACGTTCAGGCGATCCGCGCGGCGCGCGAGTCTGCGGCGCCGCGACTCGAGCTGGGCGTGCGCGAGCAGCTCTCCGCGCTGGCGATGCCCGACGCGTCCTTCGAGGTGACGCTCGCTCGCCGCGAGCACGGTCCGTCCGGTGGCGACGCCGTGGAGTTCCTGATCGCTCCCAACCCCGGCGTGCCGGCCGGCGCTCTGCGCGAGATCGCCTCGGGGGGCGAGCTCTCGCGCGTGATGCTCGCGATCACGACTGCCTGCGGGAGCGGCGCCAACAGCGGCCGGGGCGACGGTGCCGCGGCGCGCGAGACGCTCGTGTTCGACGAGATCGACGCGGGCATCGGCGGTCACGCGGCGCGCGCCGTGGGGGCGCGGCTGCGCGAACTGGGCGAATCGAGACAGGTGCTGTGCATCACGCACCTACCGCAGATCGCCTCGCTCGCCGATCGCCATTTTACGATCGCCAAGGAGACCTGCGAGGCGTCGACGCGCGCGACGGTGGAGCAGCTCGCCGAGCGCGAGGTCGTCTCCGAGCTCGTGCGGATGCTCGGCGCGGACGCCGGCGACACCGCCGCGCGCAGGCACGCGCGGGATCTGCGCCGCGCCGCCTGATCCTCGCCAGCAGGTGCGTTTCGCCCCCCTTGGCGTTACTCTCGCTGAGATGGCCGTGACACGACCGAGTCCGCCGGTAACGGATTCGCGCGAGGACGCGCGCCTTTCCGGGCCGAGCCGCATCGTTCCGCCAGGGCGCCGCACGGTGGCCCGCACGGTCGGCGGCCCGGTGCGCGCGGGCCGGCGCACGAAGCTGCTCGTCAAACATCTCCTGCGAGGCGACATCGCGCTGATCGACCACGAGGACATCGATCGGGTGTCCGCCGAGGAGCTGATCGCGGCGGGGGTCCTTGCGGTGCTCAACTGCGGAGCGTCCTCGTCGGGCGCGTACCCGAACCTCGGCCCACAGTTGCTGGTCGAAGCGGGCATCCTGCTCGTCGACCTACCCGACGACGCGCTGTTCGAGCAGCTGTCCGACGGAGACCCGCTGGTCGTCGTCGCCGAGGGCCCGGCGGAGGGGCCCGTAGGCGAAGTCCTGAGCAGGGGAGAGCTGCTGGCGCGAGGCGAGGTGCTCGGGATCGAGCGCGTGCGGGCGGAAACGGAAGAGCGGCGCAAGGAGATCGGCGAGGCGCTCGAGCGCTTCGCGCACAACACGATCGAGCACATGCGCGACGAGCGCGAGCTGCTCGCCGGCGGGATCGAGCTGCCGCGCTTCGCAACCGACTTTCGCGACCGCTCGACGCTGGTCGTCGTGCGCGGGGTCGAACACCAGCGGGACCTGCGGGCCCTGCGGCCGTTCATCCGCGACATGCGCCCGGTGATCGTGGCGGTCGACGGCGGCGCGGAGGCGCTGCTCGACGAGGGCCTGACGCCGGACATGATCGTGGGTGACATGGACTCCGCGGGCGAGGCGGCGCTGCGCTGCGGCGCGGAGCTCGTCGTGCACAGCTACCCCGATGGTCGCGCACCCGGACAGCGCCGTCTGCAGGAGATGGGCGTGAAGTTCAAGCTCGTGCCCGCAGCGGGCACGAGCCAGGACGTCGCGATGCTGATCGCCGCCGAGAAGGGCGCACGGCTGATCGTCTCGGTGGGCTCGCCGTTCAACCTCGTGGAGTTCCTCGACCGCAACCGCAAAGGGATGTCCTCGACGTTCCTCACGCGCCTGCGGATCGGCGAGATCCTCGTGGACGCGAAGGGCGTCAGCCGCCTGTATCGGCCGCGCCCGGGCCTGACTCCCCTGCTCGTGGTGATCGCCGCGGGCCTCCTCGCGATGGTCGCGGTCGTCTGGATGACGCCCGTCTTATGCGACGTCGCGGACCTGCTGTGGCTCAAGCTTCAGCTGCTGTTTGGCTCGAGCGGCTGACCTGCGGCATGGTGGCCGATCG
>DATHGU010000278.1:0-5161 GCA_035317495.1 Solirubrobacteraceae bacterium | reverse complement strand
CCGGGCGCGTATGGGGTGCTGATGTGCTTCCTGACGACCGACGACGGGGCGCGCGCCGGTTTGCAACAGCTCTTGGAGCGGACCGTCGAGGCCGAGGGCCAGCGCGTGCTCGGGTGGCGCGACGTGCCGATCGACGAGCAGCACACGGGTAGGGTCGCGGCCGCGTGCCGGCCGGTGATCCGGCAGCTGTTCGTCGGCGCCGGACCGGAGCAGGCCGCGGGCACCGCCGCCGAAGGCGATGGTCAGGACGCGTTCGAGCGCAAGCTGTACGTGATCCGGCGGATCTGCGAGCTGACCGCCGAGCCGCCGGGGCTGTACGTCTCCTCGAGCTCCTCGCGCACGCTCAACTACAAGGGCATGCTGATCAGCTACCAGCTGGCGGCCTTCTACCCGGACCTTCGCGACGAGCGCGCGAAGAGCGCGCTGGCGCTCGTGCACTCGCGCTTCTCCACCAACACGTTCCCCAGCTGGGAGCTCGCGCACCCCTATCGCGTGATCTGCCACAACGGCGAGATCAACACGGTGATGGGCAACGTCAACTGGATGCGCGCGCGAGAGAGCGAGCTGCGCAGCGAGCTGTTCGGCGATGACCTGGCGAAGATCCTGCCGGTGGTCAGCGCCGGCAACTCCGACTCGGCGACGTTCGACAACGTGCTCGAGCTGCTGCTGCTCGGCGGTCGCTCGCTGCCGCACGCGGCGATGATGATGATCCCCGAGGCGTACCGCAATCGCGATGACCTGCCCGAGGACCTGAAGGGCTTCTACGCCTTTCACTCGTGTCTGATGGAGCCCTGGGACGGTCCGGCGTCGGTCGCGTTCACCGACGGGCGGGTCGTCGGCGCGACGCTCGACCGTAACGGCCTGCGACCGGGGCGCTGGGTCGAGACGACCGACGGGCACGTCGTACTGGGCTCGGAGTCGGGTCTTCTGGACATCCCGCCAGAGCAGGTGCGCCGCCTCGGCCGCCTGCAGCCGGGCAAGCTGTTCCTCGTCGATCTGGAGCGCGGGCGGATCGTCGAGGACGAGGAGGTCAAGCGCGAGGTCTCCACGCGCCGGCCCTACGGCGAGTGGTATTCGCGCAGCTCGGTGCCCTTCTCCGAGCTGCCGCCGTCCGACCAGGTCACGCTGTCCGACCAGCCGCTGCGGGCCCGCCAGCGGACGTTCGGCTACTCGCAGGAGGATCTGCGCGTGCTGCTCACGCCGATGGCGCGAGAAGCTGCCGAGCCGGTCGGCTCGATGGGCAACGACCTGTCGCTGGCGGTGCTCTCGGAGCAGGCCCCGCCGCTCTTCTCCTACTTCAAGCAGCTGTTCGCGCAGGTGACCAACCCGCCGATCGACCCGATCCGCGAGGAAATCGTGATGAGCCTCTCGACGAGCCTCGGGACGGAGCTGAACCTGTTCGAGGAGACCCCGGCGCACGCGCACAAGCTCGTGCTCGACCAGCCGATCCTGCTCAACCGCGAGCTCGAGACGCTCCGGCACGTCTCGCACGACGTGTTCGCCGCGCGCACGATCAACATCACGTGGTCGCTCCAGACGGGCGCCGCTGGGATGAGCGAGGCGCTCGCCCGCATCTGCCGCGAAGCGTCGGAGGCGATCGACGAACGCGTCAACATCATCGTGCTGTCCGACAGGCTGGTGGGGCCGCGCCGCGTGCCGATCCCCTCGCTGCTCGCCGTGGCAGCCATTCACCACCACCTCGTGCGCGAAGGCACGCGGCTGCGCGCAGGCATCATCCTCGAGTCGGGCGAGCCGCGCGAGGTGCACCACTTCGCGACGCTGATCGGGTATGGCGCGAGCGCCGTCAACCCCTACGTGATGCTCGAGACGCTCGACGAGCTCGTGACGTCCAAGGCGATCGGTGGCGCGTGGGCGGAGGGCCGAACGTCCGAGCAGACCCTCGAGGACGCGCTCGAGCTGGCCGCGCAGAACGTCGTCAAGGCCCTCGGCAAAGCGCTCCTGAAGACGATCTCCAAGATGGGCATCTCGACGATCCAGTCCTACTGCGGCGCGCAGATCTTCGAGGCCGTCGGGCTCGATCGCGAGGTGATCGACAGGCACTTCACGGGCACCGCCTCGCGCATCGGCGGGGTCGGCGAGGACGTGCTGGCGGTCGAGGCGCTCGAGCGCCATGCGCGCGCCTATCCGGTGCCGCAGGACGAGCTGCTGCCGGTCGGCGGCGTGTACGCGTGGCGGCGCGACGGCGAGCATCACATGTGGAACCCCGAGACGATCGCGCTCGTGCAGCACGCCGTGCGCGCGGCCAACGGCCACATCGGAGCGGCGCTGCAGGGCGACGCCGAGGCGCGCGAGGCCGTGCGCGGCAGCGCGGCGTTCGAGAAGTACCGCGAGTACGCCGACGCGATCAACGAGGATGCGGCGCGCAAGGCGACGCTCCGCGGCCTGTTGAAGATCGGTCCGAGCGACCCCGACGGACAGCCGCAGGCGATCCCGCTCGAGCAGGTCGAGCCGGCGAGCGAGATCGTCAAGCGCTTCTGCACCGGGGCGATGAGCCTCGGCTCGATCTCGCGCGAGGCGCACGAGACGCTGGCGATCGCCATGAACCGCCTCGGCGGGCGCTCGAACACCGGGGAGGGCGGCGAGGACCCCGCTCGCTACACGCCCGACGCGAATGGAGACCAGCGCCGCTCGGCGATCAAGCAGGTGGCGTCGGGTCGCTTCGGCGTGACGATCCACTACCTCGTCAACGCCGACGAGCTGCAGATAAAGATGGCCCAGGGGGCGAAGCCCGGCGAGGGCGGCCAGCTGCCCGGGCACAAGGTCGACTCATACATCGGATCGATCCGCCACACGATGCCCGGCGTGGGGCTTATATCGCCGCCCCCGCACCACGACATCTACTCGATCGAGGACCTCAAGCAGCTGATCTACGACCTGCGCTGCTCGAACCCCAAAGCCGAGGTGTCGGTCAAGCTCGTGGCCGAGGTCGGCGTGGGCACAGTCGCCGCGGGCGTCTCCAAGGCGAACGCCGACCGCGTGCTGATCGCCGGCCACGACGGCGGGACGGGCGCCTCGCCACTGTCCTCGATCCAGTCGGCCGGGGTCCCTTGGGAGATCGGCCTCGCGGAGACCCAGCAGACGCTCCTGCTCAATGACCTGCGCTCGCGCATCAAGGTGCAGACGGACGGCCAGTTGAAGACCGGTCGCGACGTCGTGATCGCCGCGATGCTCGGCGCCGACGAGATGGGCTTCTCGACGGCGCCGCTGATCGCCACCGGCTGCATCATGATGCGCGCCTGCCACCTGAACACCTGCCCCGTGGGCATCGCCACGCAGGACCCGGAGCTGCGCAAGCGCTTCGAGGGCACGCCCGAGCACGTCGTCAACTTCTTCTTCTTCGTCGCCGAGGAGGTCCGCGAGATCCTCGCCTCGGTGGGCCTGCGCACGCTCGACGAGGCGATCGGTCGCGTCGACCTGCTCTCGGCGCGCACGGCGATCGATCACTGGAAGGCGCGCGGTGTGGATCTCTCGCACATCCTGACGCACATCGAGCTGTCCGAGGGCGCGGTGCGCCACCGCGTCGAGCCGCCGCCGCCGGTACTCGAGGACGCGCTCGACTGGCAGCTGCTCGAGAGCGCCAGGCCGGCGCTCGCCCGTGCGGGCGACGCCTCCCGCGACGGCGGCGATCCGGCGCTCGACGGTCGGGTAAACATCGCCGATCGCCGTGTCCGGCTCGAGCTGCCGATCCGCAACCGCAACCGCTGCGTCGGGGGCATCCTCTCGAGCCATATCGCCCAACAGCACGGGGCCGACGGCCTCCCCGAGGGCTCGATCACGGTCGATTTCGACGGCTCGGCGGGCCAGAGCTTCGGGGGCTGGCTGGCGCCCGGGGTGACATTCACGCTGCGCGGCGACGCCAACGACTACGCCGGCAAGGGCCTGTCGGGCGGCGTCATCGCGGTACGCCCGCGCGAGGGGATGGGCGAGCACTTCAAGGCGGAGCGGAACGTGATCGTCGGCAACACCGTGCTGTACGGGGCGACCCGCGGCCGGGCCTTCTTCCGCGGGATCGCCGGCGAGCGCTTCGCCGTGCGCAACTCGGGCGCCTGCGCAGTGGTCGAGGGCGTCGGCGATCACTGCTGCGAGTACATGACCGGCGGTCGCGTGGTCGTGCTCGGTCCGACCGGACGCAACTTCGCGGCCGGCATGAGCGGGGGCGTCGCCTATGTGCTGGACGAGTCCGGGGACTTCGCCGAGCGTTGCAACATGGGCATGGTCGGCTTCGAGGCGCTGTCCGCCGCGGACGCCGGCGAGCTGCGCGAGCTGATCGAGGAGCACCGGCGCCGCACCGACTCGCCGGTTGCCGCGCACGTGCTTGGCGAGCTCGACGAACTGCTGGCGAAGGGTGCGTTCGTGAAGGTCATGCCGCACGACTACAAGCGCGTTCTGGGTGAACAGGCCGAGGAACAGGTGGCGGTGCCGGCCTGATGGGCAAGCTGGGCGCGTTCCTGCAGATCGAGCGTCGCGGCATCCCCCACCGGGACCCGCTCGAGCGCGCACGCGACTACCACGAGTTCCTGCTCACGCGCCCCGTGGCCGAGCTGCGCGAGCAGGGCGCGCGCTGCATGGACTGCGGCGTGCCGTTCTGCCACAACGGCTGCCCGCTCGGCAACCTGATCCCCGACTGGAACGACCTCGTCTACCGCGACCGCTGGCGCGATGCGATCGAGCAGCTGCACGCGACGAACAACTTCCCGGAGTTCACCGGGCGCCTGTGTCCCGCGCCGTGCGAGGCCTCCTGCGTGCTGGAGATCCGCGAGGGCGACGCGGTCACGATCAAACAGATCGAGAACTCGATCATCAATCGCGCCTGGGAGGAGGGCTGGGTGCTGCCCAAGCCGCCTCGCACGGAGACCGGGCAGGCGGTTGCCGTCGTCGGTTCAGGACCGGCCGGCATGGCGGCGGCGCAGCAGCTGCGTCGCTCAGGTCATCGCGTGACGCTGTTCGAGCGCGACGAGTCGATCGGCGGGCTGGTGCGCTTCGGCGTCCCCGACTTCAAGATCGAAAAGACGGTCGTGCAACGCCGTGTGGAGCAGATGATCGAGGAGGGAGTCGAGCTGCGCTGCGGCGTGGATGTGGGGCGCGACGTGACCGTCGAGGAGCTGCGCGGTGGCTTTGACGCCGTCGTGCTGGCGACCGG
>DATHGU010000277.1:0-2469 GCA_035317495.1 Solirubrobacteraceae bacterium | reverse complement strand
TGCGCTCGCTCTCGATCCCCGAGCTGTCGTGGCGTCGCGGCGGGCCCTACCTCGCCGGAGGGGTGCTCCTCGCGGCCGCGATCTACCAGCTCACACCTGCCAAGGACGCCTGCCTGAGCCGCTGCCGCGCACCGCTTGACTTCGTCCTCACTCACTGGCGCGATGGCCCCTCGGGAGCACTGCGCATGGGCCTCGTTCACGGCGCCTGGTGCGTGGGTTGCTGCTGGGGGTTGATGGCGGCGTTGTTTGCCCTCGGAGTGATGAGCCTGACGTGGATGGTCGCCGTCGCCGGGCTGATAGCGATCGAGAAGCTGCTCCCGTGGAGGAAGCTCGCCAACCGCCTGGTCGCGGTCACGTTGGCAGCATTGGCGTTTGGCGTGGCGCTTGCGCCGGGGGACGTACCCGGTCTCACGCGGCCCGACTCGCCCGCTGCACAGAAGTCGATGTCGGAGATGTCCGACGGCGCGAGATCCGCGCCGGTCCACGAGGCGATGCCGATGAAACGGAAATAGAGCTCGAGGACGTCGCCGCCGAGGACTACGCTTGCCGCGTGCTGGCCGCGATCTTCGCGCGCATTCTCTCTGGAATCGTGTCCGCGATAACCGAGCCGCCGGAGGCTCGCAAGCCCGTGGCACAGCTGCGGCGCGTGCTCACACTGCTGCTCTTGATCTCGCTCCTGTGCCTGCTGCCGCTGCGCCTCTCGCCGCACTCGGCACGGGTCGTCACCGCGCTCGTCCTCGCGCTCGTCGCGATTGCGCTGCTCAGCATGGCGACGGCGTTCTGGCGCCTGCTGGCGCGCTTCGTCGAGGGAGGCCGGGTGCGGCTGGGTGGCTACCAGGTGGATGTGCCCAACCTCGGTCGGCAGGTGCGCGCCTTCGAGGGTGTCATGGCGCTGATGCGCCGCACCGGGCTGGCGCTGCCCGCGCTGCTGTTTTTCTGTCTCTGGGCCGTCGTGTACCTGTTTATCTGGGCCCATGACCCGGCGGCCTGCCCGGCGGATCCCGCCCGCGCTTGTGCGGGCGCCTTCCTCGGCGCCGGCAAGCACCCCACGTTCGGCGACTTCCTCTACTACTCGGTCAATATGGCGTTCGCCAACCCGGCGCCGGACCTCATCGCACACACGCGCGTCGGCCACACGGCGGCGACGATCGAGGTGCTATCCGGCGTGGGCCTCGTCACGCTCTACGCAGGGGCGTTCTTCGGGTTGGGCGCCCTGCGCGCCACGGCGCCCAACCGAGATGCCGAGCCCGCGGCGACCACGCCGCCGGCCCAGGCCGAGCCCTACGGCGGCGCCTGAGCGCGTTCGCGCCACGTACGCCGCAGCGCCGTGTTGCGACTCGTCGAGGACAGCTCACCGGCGCACGACTTGATCGTCGCCCTGAAGGGCCAGAGCGAGCGCTGAGCCTAGGGATGCGGTGAGCTCGTCGCCAGTCGGCGTCTCGTCGGGAGACAAGAGCCATTGCAGGATCAGTCCGTCGCAGACAGCAATCAGAAAAGATGCGACGACGTTGGCGTCGGTACCGATGGCCTCGGCAGCGTCACCGAGGCTCGCTCGTACCATCGACGCGACCTGCTCACGCGAGGTCCTGTAGTGGGCGGCCAACTCCTGGCGGAGGTCGTCCGACCATGCCGACTGCCCGACGGCCTCGACCAACCCTATGAGCACAGGGCGCAGCTCCTCGAAAGAGCTGAGCATCGCGACCCACGACGCGCCCATCTGCTCCAGTGGTGATGCGCTGCCGCTGGCGAAGGCGGCCTGGCCGAGCCGTGTGGTCCATTCGTCGCAGGTACGAAGAATCGCCTCATTGAGCAGAGCTTCCTTTGAGCCGAAGTGGTAGCCGATCGAAGCGGTGTTGGCGCTTGCAGCGGCGGCGATGTCGCGTGCGGTCGTCCGTGCGTAGCCCTTCGTTCTCAGGCACTCGATCGCGCCCTGCAGTAGCTGCTCGCGGTGGCTTATTTGGGCCATGAACAAATTGTAGTTGACAGGACGGCGGACGTATGTATTGTACGTACGTACAGATTGGTTTCCCACTTGTTTGCGAGGCGATCAGAGTGACGAGCAAGGTCCAGAACCGTGCGGCGCCGCGAGCCACAGACCCACCCGTGGTCGATGGGGTGCCGCCGGGCCCGCGCCTGCCGCGGGCTCTGCAGACCGCACTGTGGGCCGCGCGCCCAATCTCGTTTATGCAGCGCGCGCGCCGTCGCTATGGGGACGTCTTCACGATCCGCCCGTACGCGTTCGGCGACATCGTCGTGCTCGCCGATCCCGGACACATCAAGGAAGTGTTTACCGGCGACCGCAACGTCTTTGCCGCCGGCAGGGCCAACGCAGCGATGGCCCCGGTTCTGGGCAGCCACTCGCTTTTGACGCTGGACGGAGAGCGCCATTTGCGCCAACGCAAGCTGATGCTGCCGCCGTTCCACGGCGAGGCGGTCGGGCGATACCGCGAGCGCATCGGGCAGATAACA
>DATHGU010000276.1:0-3808 GCA_035317495.1 Solirubrobacteraceae bacterium | reverse complement strand
CCGGCGGGAGGCTCTCCCCCCGGCTCCCGCCGGGGCGCTAGTGGCTGGACGCAGGCGGTTTGCTTTAGCGCGATGCGATCTGACCAGCGCTCAACTCTCCTGCTGACAGCAGCCTCAGGATGTCGCGCCGCTTCGGCTGAGCAAGGGCGTTGAAAACCTCCATCCTGGATAGCTTAGCATAGTCTTATATAAGCAAGCCCAGACGGTGCATCCGCGCGCATGCGCTTGGGTTCGCGAGCGGCCTACGGAGTGGCCGCGCGCACTCTCGCATGGCGGTTAGCAGGTAGTTCGAAGGTCGGGGAGGCCGGGGGCGCAAACGGACGCTGGCCGTGAAGACACGGGCGGACTTCACCGGGATCGTGGTTGCCCGTAACGAATCACGAAAAGGAGACGGGCAAATGGCACTACTAGTACCTACGCAAACCGCAGAGAAGACCCGCGCCAAGGTCGTTGGCGCCGCCGTCGGGGCAGTCGCGATCGTCCTGATCGTCCTTGCCGCCGCGGGAGTCTTCAGCAGCTCGAGCACGATCGGCCAGGTCCACCTGGTGACTGCGGCGAGTGTCTCGCCGGCGACCCCCAACGCGCAGATGGACCCGTTCGGCGCACCGAGCGCAAAGGCGGACTACTCCGTTCCTCCGCCGCCCGGCCAGCCGACGCTCGTGCCGACGATCGGCACGAAGACGACGCAGCGCCTATACGGCGCGGACCCATTCCAGGAGGCCGTCTCGGTGACACAGCACGTGTGGCCCGCGGCGATCCCGCTGAATGCTCCGAACGAGAACAACAACGATCCGGACCGGCCGTGGGCGCTGACGCTTTTGACGCCTGACGAACCGCTCACCGC
The DNA here is from genome assembly GCA_035317495.1 of Solirubrobacteraceae bacterium. Lineage (GTDB taxonomy): Bacteria > Actinomycetota > Thermoleophilia > Solirubrobacterales > Solirubrobacteraceae > Palsa-744. The sequence continues at coordinate 2,964 of DATHGU010000276.1, read as the reverse complement.
GATCACGGCGGTGCCGCTGCTGCACTTCCCCGACGACGCTCCGGTTCTCTACGTCAACAAGAACGGGATTCCGAAGATCACCGAAGACGAGATCAAGCGCCTCGGCGACACCGGGATCTCGCGCTACCACAACGTCGACGCCTTCCTGGTCGGCGCGGCAGCGAACCCGGGCGTCGAGAAGCAGCTCAAGGCGATCGGCCTCAAATACGCCACCGTCACGGCACCGAACGTGCCCGCGCTCGCGAACACGGTCGACAAGCTGTACGGGAGCATCCAGAACCCCGACACCGGCGTGCCCGACATGGGCAACGGCATGGAGAACGTGATGGTCGGGTCGATGCAGTCCTACCAGTATCTGCTGCCGGCCACGCACTGGGTCGCGCACATGGCCTCCGGGCTGCAGTGGGTGAACAAGAACTCGGTGCCACAGCCGACGATCGAAGCGCTCAAGCGCCGCCACGGGCAAGCGCGCATCTATCTGTTCGGCGGCCCAGAACAGATCTCCGGCGCTGTCGCCAATCAGCTCTCGCAGTACGGCACGGTGGTGCGCATCACGAACAACGACAACGTCGCGTTCAATGCCAATCCGACGGACACCCCGGTCGACACGGCGATCGCGTTCGCGAAGATGTGGGACGGCGCCGGTGAAGTGGGTTGGAAGATCACCGGTCCGGGCCACGGGTTCACGCTGGTGAACATCAACGACTGGCAGGGCGCGGTCGCGTCTGCGCCGCTCTCGCACCTGGGCTTCCACGCCCCGCTGCTGTTCACAACCAGCTCCGGGACGCTCCCTCCGGAACTGGAAGCCTATTACAAGTCCGTCGCGCCGACGTACACCACGACACCGGCGGACGGTCCCTACAACATGAGCTATGTGATCGGCAGCTGGAACCAGATCGCATGGCCCCAGCAGGCGCACGTCGACTACATCTCAGAGATGGGCAACCGTCGCCTCTGGAACACCACGACGGGCGGTGGCTACACCGACTCCTCGCCCACCCCCTAGCGACCCCTGGCAACACAGCGAACGCCCGGACCGGCCGCTCACCCCGGCCGGTCCGGGCCTCGCCGCTTCTCAACAGAACCTTCAAGCACGAACTGGAGCCGTGCACCATGCCCAGCGAACCAACGACATCCTTCTCGACCGCCGTCGCGACGATTCCGCAGCGCGCGCCTGTGCGCCCGGTCGTGTCGCTCATAACCCGCGGTCATCGCATCACACGCCGCCACCTGCAAATCGCACTCGGGTTGTTCTGGCTGCTCGACGGCGCGCTTCAGGCACAGCCCTTCATGTTCACGCGCGGCTTCGCGACGCAGGTGATCGCCGGCGTCGGAGAAGGCCAGCCGGGGTTCGTCTCGGCCCCGGTGCACTGGGCTTCGACCGTCATCGCGGCCCATCCCGTCGCCTGGAACATCCCGTTCGCCGCAATCCAGCTGTTGCTGGGGGTGGGGCTGCTCGTGCCGCGCACCGCCCGGGTCGCGCTCGGCGCGTCGATCGCATGGGCGCTGGGCGTGTGGTACCTCGGCGAGGGCCTCGGCGGGCTGGCAAGCGGCCACACCAGCCTGATCACGGGGGCGCCGGGCTCGGCGCTGATCTACGCCGTGCTCGCAGCCGCGGCCTGGCCGCGCGCGGACGACTCGCGCGAAGACCCCGCGCCCTGGCTGCCGTTCGCCTGGGCCGTGTTGTGGGTTGGGGCGGCTGTCTTTCAGGCGCTGCCTGGCCAGAACACCGGTACGGCGGTCGCGAGCGCTCTGACCGAAGGGACCTCCGAAGCCCCCGGCTGGCTCGCCAGCGTGGACAACTCGGCGGGCGCCTGGGCGGCTCACCACGGTCTGCTGCTGGTCACCCTAATGGTGGCGGCTGAGGCCCTGATCGGAGTCGGCGCGCTTGCGCGCAGGACCAAAACGCCCGCGGTCGCGCTCGGGCTGGCGCTGACGCTGGCACTCTGGATCCTGGGCCAGGATCTCGGGGCGCTCTACACCGGGCAAGCGACCGATCCGAACTCCGGAGCGGTGCTCGCATTCATGGCGATCGCACTGCTCGCCGGCTCCAGGGAATTCACCCCGAATTCCAGCTAGCGGGGGGTCGAGACTCCTGCCCGCGGGCCGCGCAGATTGGCGCTGGCCGTGCAGACAGAACGCCGTCGCCGCGAGATCCTCCGGGCCAGTTATTCCGCGAGTCACCTGATCACGGCAAAGGAGTCGAAGCAATGTCCACCAGAGCGAACGCCCCCAATCGAGCCCTCGCGCTCTCGGCGCTCGACGCCCCGCACGCAGCACGTCTGATCGACCTCTGGGACGCGTGGCTTTTCGCCGCGGCCGACGCGACCCTCGCGCTTGGAGACTGGAGCTGCGCGGCGGATGCCGAGAAGTCCGACGCCTACGCCGCCTATCGAGCCGCGCTCGATCGTGAGGAGCAGGCCGCCCTCGTGCTCGAGCGCTGCAGCCCGCCGCAAGGGATGAACTGATGTATGCACGAACGTCAAAAGTGCGCTAATTCATGCGAGCTTCAATGTGCGCCGGCGGCGCGAGTGCGATGCTCAGGAATATGCCCCTGCGCTGCCTCATCATCGACGACAACGCCCCCTTCATGGAGGCTGCGCGCACCCTCTTGGAGCGGCAGGGGATCAGCGTGGTGGGCGTCGCGACGACACCCGCCGAGGGGCTTCAGGGCGCCGAGGAGCTCCAACCGGATGTCGTCCTGGTGGACATCGACCTCGGGGTCCACAGCGGCTTCGACCTCGCCCGAGCACTGGCAGATGAGGGCTGCGCTGTCGCTTTCAACGTGATCCTCATCTCGACACATTCGGAGGAAGACTTCGCTGATCTCGTCGCGGAGAGCCCCGCCCTGGGCTTCATCGCCAAGTCGGATCTCTCGGCGGACGCGCTACGCCACATCCTCGATTGCCACCGGCGCCGCGACCCTCCTCGGCCTTAACGCGTGTCGAGAAACGTCAGTACGGC
>DATHGU010000275.1:0-10712 GCA_035317495.1 Solirubrobacteraceae bacterium | reverse complement strand
CGCGGACCGACGAGGCTCATCTCGCCCCTGACGATGTTGAACAGCTGGGGCAGCTCATCCAGCGCTGTCTTGCGCAGGAACCGGCCCATGCGCGTGACGCGCGGGTCCTGGGCGATCTTGAACAGCCCCTCCTTCGCCTCGTTGCGGTCGCGCAGCGAGTCCTTCATGGCGTCGGCGTCCGGAATCATCGTGCGGAACTTGAGCATGTAGAAGCGCCGCCCGTGGCGCCCAACGCGCAGCTGGCGGAAGAAGACCGGTCCGCGCGTGTCGAGCTTGATCGCCACCGCGAAGGCGATCATCAGCGGCGCGATCGCCAGCAGCCCGAGCGAGGCGCCGAACAGATCGAAGGCCCGCTTGAGGGCAGCAGAGGAGCGTGTCAGGTCGAAGCGCCGCACGCCCATCAGCGTCACGCCGTGCAGGTCGTCGAACTCGACCGAGGAGCCCACCACCTCGAGCATGCGCGGCAGGACGCTCACCCGTACGCCAACCGCCTTCAGCGTGCGTACGAGGTTGAGCGTCTCGCCGGCGTCCGCGTCGGCCCCCCAGCCCGGCGCGATGATCGCCCGATGGACATCGAGCGTCTGCGCGAGGTCGCGGATCTCGGCGAGCCTCGGCGCTGAGAACGCATCGGTGGACCACGGCGCGACCTGTCCCATATCCAGGTGCGCGACCACCTTTGCGTTGATCCCCCCATGCCCGGTCAGCTTCGCGCTGACCATCCTCGCGGATCGTTCATCCCCGATGAACAGGCACCGCTCGACGGGCCCGATGCGCAGCGCAACGCCCCGCGCGGTCGCTCGCGAGAGGACCAAGAGGCCCCCGAGCGCCAGCCACAGGAAGAACGCCTCTCTGCGGTCGAGCGTCCCGGCGACGACCAGGTTGCCCGCCAGCCAGGCCACGAGCGTCGAGAGCGTGGCCAGCTCGAAGAGCTTCGGCGCCTCGTCGAGCGTCGTCTTGCGCAGCAGCGTCTCGTCACGGTCATACAGGCCCAGCAGCTTCGCGCCCACGAGCAGCAGCGGCACGCCCGCCAGGCTCAGCCAGGTCAGGTGCAGCGGCACCCGCCTGGAGGAAAGCACGACCGTCAGGACCAGCGCGACGACGATCGCGACGACGTCCGCGGACAGCAGCGCGCGGCGATACAGCGCGTCGCGGCGCATGCATGCAGCCGGCCCCCGCGCCTCGGCCATCTCGCCGTTCGCCAAGCGGCGCCGGCGGGCTCGGGTGGCGCTCGCCTGGGAGCCACCCAGCGTGGACCCCCACTGCAGGCCCGCCTCCGTCCGATTCCCCGTCTCAACACTCATAAGCGCTCCCCGCCTCCTTGCTGCCATCTCGCATCCCCACACGATGGCTACGCCGACTCGAACAAATGTCGAGATCCCGTGATCTGGTGCTCAAGGCCTGCATCATGCACTTAAGTCGGCCATAAAGTCAAGCCTGGCACCGAGATCTTTAGCTCGCGGCGGTCATGTACGCGGGCCGGAAAGGCAGCGCGCGGCCTCGTGTGGCGCGGCTAGCGGCCTCGACCGCGCCGCTTGAGCGTGATTCCCTCCAGCACATGAGCGACCGTCTCGCAGGCGTCCACGGCGGCCTCGAGCGACTCGAAGATGTCCTTCCAGCGGATCACCACCATCGGGTCGATGCCGCCGGCGAACAGCGAGGCGACGCCGTCGCGCTGCAACCGATCCCCCTCGTTCTCCAAGCGGTGAATCTCGACCAGGTACGGGCTCATCCCAGTTCCGGTGCGCAGGCAGCGCAGCGCCTGGGCGATCTGCTCGCCTGCGCACACGAGCACGTCGGCGAGCTCGACGGCCTGCTCCATCGGCGCCTCGACGCGGTACAGGCCGAGCTGCGCGGCGGTCTGCTCGGAGTGGTCGACGATGTCATCGAGCGCCGTCGCCAGGGCGTAGCCGTCGCCGGCAGCAAACGGGGCTCGCACGCGGCCGCCGGCCAGCCGATGGATGATGTCGTGGGTGATGCGGTCGCCTTCCTGCTCGCACACCTTCAGGTCCTGAGCGAGCGTGGCGTGCTCGGGGTAGTCCACGAGCAGGTCGCGGAGCAGCAGCCCCGAGCGCTGAACGTTGCGCCCGGCCTCCTCCACGAGGGACATAAGGAGCGGGTCGACGCCGCGGCGCAGGAAGCTCATCGGCGCGAGGATATTGAGCGATGCGAGCCGATGCCGGCACTTCACTTTCTACCGCCCGAGATCATCACGAAATGTTCACATCGGGACCACGGGCCGTTCACGAGACTGCAGCTAACACGTACCAGGAGGGCAGAAGCGGCCCACCGGCTCTCTACACGTAATCCAGCCAGAGGAGACGTAGTGATCAAGAACAAGATCGGCGCGCTCGCGGGCGTAGCACTGCTCGCGTTCGGACCAGCCGCGTGCGGCAGCTCCAGTTCGTCAAGCAGCTCCAGCTCGGCGGGCGCGACGCCCTCGAGCGGTTCGGGGACGATCTCTGGAGCCGGCTCGACGTTCGCGGCCCCCGTCTACGAACAGTGGGCCTCGTCGCAGTCTGGCCTGACGGTGAACTACCAGGCGGTCGGCTCGGGAGCGGGCATCACCTCGCTCGCTGCCAAGACCGTCGACTTCGGCGCTAGCGACCCGCCGCTGAAGCCCGAAGACGAAGAATCGATCGCCAAGAACGGCAGCCCCGCGGTGGAGATCCCGATGTTCCTGGGCGCGATCACCGTCTCCTACAACCTGCCGGGCGTGCAGACCGGCCTGAAGCTCGACGGCAAGACGATCGCCGACATCTACCTCGGCAAGGTGAAGACCTGGGACGACGCCGAGATCAAGGGCTTGAACTCCGGCGTCTCGCTGCCGAGCACCGCGATCACGGTCATCCACCGCTCGGACTCCTCGGGCACCACGTCGGGATTCACGAGCTTCCTGGCCGCCGTCGACCCCGAATTCAAGAGCAAGGTCGGCGAAGGCAAGGACGTGCAGTGGCCGACCGGGACGGGCGCGAAGGGCAACGCCGGCGTGGCGGGCGCCGTGCAGCAGACGGCCGGCTCCGTCGGCTACGTCGAGCAGGCCTACGCGCTGCAGCACAAATTCACCTACGCGTCGGTGAAGAACAAGACGGGCCAGTTCGTGGCCCCGAGCCTCGCCTCGACGACGGCGGCGGCGCAGGGCGTGAAGGTGCCGGCCAACCTCGGAATCAAGATCTCAAACCCGGCCGGCGCGGGCGCCTACCCGATCACCTCGCAGACGTTCATCGTCGTGAACAAGGATCTCTGCAAGGCCGGCCTGCCCGGTGGCGAAACAGCCGCAAAGGCCGTCGTCAAGTTCATCTCCTACGGTCTCGGCGAAGGGCAGTCGATCCTTTCTCAGGCCGACTACGCCGGCCTGCCGGCGTCGATCCTGGCCAAGTCCAAGGCGGCGGCCGAAGGTCTGGAGTGCAACGGCTCGCCAATCGGCGCCTGAGCGCGCAAGCCGTCCTTCGGATGCGGTAGACAAGGAGACGATGAGCACAGCAGCCATGCCAGGCGGTGACCGCTCGATCCTTCAGCGGTCACCGCTTGCGCGGCTTCCCGATCGAGCATTGAAGTACGGGCTGACGGCGCTCTCCGCGCTGATCCTAGCGCTGATCGTGTACTTCTTCGTGCGCCTCGTGGGCGAGGCGCACCCGGCGTTCGCCCACGAGGGCGTGTTCGGGTTCGCCTTCAACAACGACTGGGACGTCAGCGGCGAAAAATTCGGGGCGCTGCCGCTCGTCGTGGGCACGCTGATCACCTCGGCGCTGGCGCTCTTGATCGGCGTTCCAGTGGCGGTCGCCAGCGCGATCTACGCCAACGAGCTGTGCCCGCTGCGGCTGCGCACCGCGCTGACCGTGCTGGTCGAGCTGCTGGCCGCCGTGCCCTCGGTCGTCTATGGCCTGTGGGGTATCTTCTTCCTCGCGCCCAAGCTCCAGCCGATCGAGCAGTGGGTGGCCGACCGCCTGTCGTTCGTCCCCTTCATCGGCGGTGGGACGGTGACGATCCCCAACTACTTCATCGCCGGGCTGATCCTGGCGATCATGATCCTGCCGATCGTCAGCGCGATCAGCCGCGAGGTGATGGCGACGGTGCCCGCCGATCAGAAGGAAGCGGCGCTCGGGCTCGGCGCGACCCGCTGGGAGATGATCCGCACCGCCGTGTTGCCCTATTGCCGCGCGGGAATCGTCGGCGGGGCGATGCTCGGCCTCGGTCGCGCGATCGGCGAGACGATCGCCGTAACGATCGTGATCGGCGACGCGCCACAGCTCGGCAGCCACCTGTTCGGGCAGGGCTACAGCCTCGCCGCCGTGATCGCCAACGAGTTCGGCGAGGCGCAGGGGCTGCACCGCTCGGCGCTGTTCGCAGCCGGCCTCGTGCTGTTCGTCCTGACGCTGCTCGTCAACGGTGTCGCCCGAGTGCTCGTGAGCAGGGCCTCGCGTGCCGGCAAGAGCACGCCCCTGGCGGCGGTCGGACCGCAGCCGATCGCCGGAGCGATGGCCGGCGCATGAGCGTGCAGGGACCACCCGGCGCCCGCCTCGCGCGCTTCGCAGTCAGCCCCGCGCGGCGGCGCAAGGACAGGCTCGCGCGCGGAACGGTCACGGCGGGCGCCGTGATCGCGCTGATACCGCTGGCCCTGGTCCTCTTCTACCTGCTGCGCAAGGGCCTCGGCTCGTGGAGCCCGAGCTTCTTCGACACCGATCCGACCGGCAACACGTTCTTCAAGGCCTCGAGCATCGGCGGGATCAAGAGCGCGATCCTCGGCACCGTCGAGATCGTCGCGCTGGCCTCCGCGATCGCGATCCCGATTGGCATCGGCACCGCCGTGTGGCTGGTCGAGTACGGCCGCACCAGCCGGTTCGCGAGCCTCGTGCGCTTCTTCGTCGACGTGCTCACGGGTGTGCCGTCGATCGTCTTCGGGCTGTTCATCTACATCGTGCTGGTCGTCGGCACGGGCAGCTCCTACGCGGGCTACAAGGGCTCGCTCGCGCTGTCGCTGCTGATGCTCCCGGTCGTCATCCGCTCCGCCGAGGTGATCCTGATGCTGGTCCCGAGCGGGCTGCGCGAATCGGCCCTCGCGCTCGGGGCGCCGCGCTGGCGCGTGATCTTCAGCATCGTCCTGCCGACCGCCCTGCCGGGCATGGTGACGGGCGTCCTGCTGGCGATCGCGCGCGCGGCCGGCGAGACCGCGCCGCTGCTGTTCACGGCCGCCGCGACCGACAGGACCAATCTCAACCTCGGTCAATTCATGAACTCGCTGCCCGTGCAAATCTACAAGGACGTCACCTCGCCGACCACGGCCGTGGTAAACCGTGCGTGGGGCGCCGCGCTTACCCTGGTCGTGATGATCCTGCTGCTCAACGTAATCGCCCGCCTCGTATCGCGAAGGAGTCGCCTTGCATGAGCTCGGACGGACCACCCCCACAGGTAGCTGACGTGGAGCCCGAGAGCCGAGCCGAGGGAGAGCGACGGCGGATCGCACCGCGCGCCGGTGCCCCCGTGGCGCCGGCGCGCGATGTCAACGGTGCGACGGCGGCCGCGGGCGAGCAGGAGCCCAAGCAGGGTCTGAGCGTCACGCTCCAGCAGCTGCGGGCCTTCTACGGCGACGCCGAACAGGTCAAGGGCATCGACCTCGACTTCCGCGCCAACGAGGTGACGGCGATCATCGGCCCATCGGGCAGCGGCAAGTCGACGGTCGTGCGCTGCATCAACCGCATGCACGAGGAGATCCCCGGCGCGCGCGCGGAGGGCAGGGTGATGCTCGACGACCTCGACGTGTACGACCGCTCCGTGGACGTCGTCGCGGTGCGACGGGCGATCGGGATGGTCTTCCAGAAGCCGAACCCCTTCCCGACGATGTCGGTGTTCGACAATGTGGCCGCCGGCCTGCGCCTCAGCTCGAGCGGTCGCGGCGCCCAGGGCAAGCACGACCTGCGGTCGAAGGTCGAGGAGGCGTTGCGCGCGGCTGGCCTGTGGGACGAGGTCGCCGAGCGACTCGGCGAGCCGGGGGCCGCGCTGTCCGGCGGGCAGCAGCAACGACTGTGCATCGCGCGCTCGCTGGCGGTGCAGCCCGAGGTGATCCTGATGGACGAGCCCTGTTCGGCGCTCGACCCGATCGCCACGCTCAAGATCGAGGAGCTGATCGAGGAGCTCAAGCAGCGCGTGACGATCGTGATCGTGACCCACAACATGCAACAGGCCGCGCGCGTGGCCGATCGCACGGCGTTCCTGCTCAGCGGCCAACTCGTCGAGGTCGGACCGACGCAGGAGATCTTCACGAAACCCAACGACCCGCGAACAGAAGAATATGTCACCGGCAAGTTCGGCTAGCGGCGACGAGCGGCGAGGCGCAGCGGCGGAGTCGGCCGGATCGACCGTCAGCGCCACCGCGGCGAGCGCAGGGGCCTCCGGCGGCGCCGCGCAGGGTCGCGCGCACTTTCAGCAGCAGTTGCAGGCGCTGGAAAACAACGCCCTGGGCGGCCTCGACCTGATCGTGGAGCAGCTCGACCGGGTGCTCGAGGCGCTCCTCCACCAGGACGTCGAGCTCGCGCAGATGGTGATCGCCGACGACGACCGCGTCGACGGCCGCTATCTGGAGGTCCATCAGGGCATCCTCTCGCTGCTCGCGCTGCAGGCGCCCGTCGCCGGGGACCTGCGCCTGGTCGCCGCGCTGCTGCACCTGATCAAGCACATCGAGCGCATGGGCGATCAGTGCGTGAACATCGCCAAGATGATCCCACTCTCAGGCTACGAGCCGCCGGTGCGCTCGGAGGTGCTCGAGTCGCTCGCGAAGATGGGCGCGCACGCGCGCTCGGAGGTGGCCCAGTCGAAGGCCGCCTTCGCGGGTCGCGACGTGGGTCTGGCCGAGGATCTTGTGCGGCAGGATCGCGAGATCAACCGCCTCAACCGCGAGATCTTCCGCACCGCGATCGAAATCGGCGACGATCCGGACACGCGCGAGTGGGCGATGCATATGACGCTCGTCGCGCGCGCTCTGGAGCGGATCGGCGACAACGCCGTGGACATCGGCGAGCAGGTGGCGTTCGTCGTGACTGGCCTGTTCCGCGAGTTCTCGGACTCCTCGCGTCCCGAGGGCGAGTGACCGGATTCCGCGCCGGACGCTTCGTCTGAGCAGCCTTGATTGCGTCGCTGGTGAATCGCCCGCCCCTAAACAGCGCTCTTTCCTTGTAAACATCCTGTGACGCTTCGCTCGGACTCCGATTGGGTCCGTGCCGTCGCCTAGAATCCCAGCCAATGACGGAGAGCATCACCGCCAGGGACGAGGCGACGCCGTCGGGCGCGGGGGGCGCTACCTCAGCGTTGCGCATAGCCGTTCTGGACCGTGACAGCGGATTCATCCAGGTGCTGAGCAAGCGCCTCGACCGCCTCGGCTGGGAGCATCGCGTGCTGGCCAGCCCGGTTCCCGCCGATGCAGCGGTGTCGATGCGCCTCAGCGCGCTGGTTGTCGATCTTGCGGTGCTCGGTCCACAGGCGTGGGAGTGGCTCGAGCGTCTTTGCGGGGCGCTGCCCGACCTGGGGATCGTCGTCTGCACGGGGCCCTCGACGGTCGCGCAGCGGGTGCGCGGGCTGCGGCTCGGGGCCGACGACTGGATCACCAAGCCCTGCCACCCCGAGGAGGTCATCGCCCGCGTGCAGAGCGTCGTGCGCCGCCGGCGTCGTCCGAGCGGGCGCACGGAATCCAAGCCGTTGATGGCCGGCGAGGTCGAGATTCGCTCGGACCGCTTCCAGGCCTTCGTGGGCGACGGCAGCCTCGACCTGACCCGCCGCGAGTTCGAGCTGATCGAGCTGCTCGCTGACGCCGAGGGCCGCGTGCTCGAGCGCGAGGAGATCTACTCGCGCTCGTGGGGATACACGATGGTGCGCGGCGACCGTTCCGTCGACGTGTTCGTACGGAAGCTGCGCCAGAAGCTGGAGAAGGCCTCGCCGCGCTGGCGCTACATCCATACGCACTTCGGCATCGGCTATCGCTTCGCGGCGGAATCGCTCGACGTCGACACGGTCGAGGTCGACGTGCCGGCGTCAGTGCCCGCCGCCTGGGACGCCGGCGATCAGGGCAAGCTCGCGCGGCCGCATCAGGACCGCGAGCTGACCCCCGACGCCCTCTAGCCGGACGACCGCCAAGCCGCCCTTCTTGAGGTCGACGCGGCCTCCCGTCAGTTCCGCGACGACCTGTGAGAGGTCGGGCTCGTGGCCGACCAGCAGCAGGCGCCCGTCGGCGCCGATCGTCGAGAGCGCATCCAGCGCCTGCGCGGCGTCGAACCCGGACGCGAGCGCCTCGTGCGCGCGCAGCAGCGAGCGCTGCTCGGCGCTCCACTGCTCGGCGGCCAGCTCGGCGGTCTGACGAGCGCGCGCCTTGGGGCTGAACAGCACAGCCTCGAACGTCGCCTCCATGCGCGCCAGCGCGATACCGGCCGCGCGAGACTGCGCCTCCCCGCGTGGCGTCAGCCGCCGCTCGGCATCCGAGCGCGTCCCGTGGGGCTCGGCCTCGGCATGACGTAGGAACCAAAGCTGACGGGCCATTGCCTTTCGTGCCCCACCCTAGCGGCTGGCATCGCGCGTCCGCTGCCGATTGTGGGGCCAGGACGACCGCGGCCGCGTCCGCCGGGCTCACGTCGGGGTAGAGCACCCGCAGCGCGAATATGGCGCTCACGCCGCGAGCACCAGCTTGTCGGCGAGCTCGCCCGGCAGCCCGGCGTCGCGCACCTCCCGCGCGACGGCCCGCGCGTCGTAGCCGATGCGCTCGATCCTCGCCTCTACGCCATCCGCCGCGGCGGTGAGCACGGCGAACGCGCCGCGTGGATCGCCGTCCTTGGGCTTGCCGACCGAGCCGCAGTTGACGAACAGCATCCCGCCGTACTCGTGGATCCACGGCTTGTGCGTGTGGCCGAGGACGAGCACCGGATCGGCCTCGGCGGCTGCGAGACGTTCATACAGGCGCGCCGGCTTGTCCTCGAACAGGTACTCGTTGACCTTCCGCGGCGATCCGTGGACGAGATGAACGCCCGTCCGGCCGACCGCGAAGCGCAGGTCGAACGGCAGCTCGCGCATGAAGTCCTTGGACTCCCGGCTGGTGTGCGCAAGCGTCCAGTCGACCGACAGCTGACCGATCTCGCGGTCGTGCGGGGTGACGTAGGCGCAGCCGCAATCCTCGAGATCACGCGCGATCGCGTAGTCGTAGTTGCCGTAGATCGTCGGGATCTCTCGCTCGGCGAGCAGCGCGCACACCTCGTTTGGATGCGGCCCGTAACCGACGAGGTCACCACCGCAAAACACACTCTCGATGCCAAGCCGCTCGATGCGATCGAGCGCCGCCAGCAGGCCCGGCAGGTTGCCGTGGATGTCGGTGATCACGACCACCTCGTGCGGAGGATCGACGCTCACGCCCGCATCCGCGCCCGTCACCACGGTCCAGTCCCGATGCGATGCACGCGGTCATGCTATTGCATTGACAACAATCGCTTCAATAGATATATATTTATATATTGATGTCAGTCGATCTGCAGTTGTCCCCCAAGCAGAAGCGCGCGGCCGGCGAGCCGTGCTGCGAGCCCGTCGTGTACCCCGAGGTGGCCCGCGATCACGCGCTGCGCATGGCCGAGATAGCCAAGGCCCTTGGCGATCCCGTCCGCCTGCAGCTCGTCGACGTGTTGCGCAAGCACGCCGGGAAGGTCTGCGTCTGCGAGCTCGTACCGCTGTTCGACATCTCCCAGCCCACCCTCTCCCACCATCTGAAGAAGCTGCGCGACGCAGGCATCGTGGACTCCGAGCGTCGCGGGCTGTGGGCCTACTACTACGTCATCCCCGACGCACTGAAGGACCTATCCGCATGGCTGAGCTGACCGCGACCGACACGACTGCCGCGAATCCCTGTTGCGCTCCAGAGCAGCAGGCCTCCTGCTGTGAGCCGAGCGCCAAGGCCGACTGCTGCGGGCGCGAGGAGGGCTGTGGCTGCGACGCGGGCAGGCCGGCGTGGAGCCATCGTTCGCGCCCGCAAGCCGCACGGCTGAGGAGCGCCGTGTCGCGTCGAAGCGCACCTTCCAGGGTGTAGCTTGATGGGTATGGATGGCGATCTCGAGCACGCAACGAGGGAGCGTTCGCCGATCGCCGCCGGCCTGGATGGTGCAGCCGGCGGACCAGACCCGCACGATCCAGCGCCGGACCTGCTCGGTCCAGGGCTGTACCTGAATCGCGAGCTCTCCTGGCTGGACTTCAACGACCGCGTGCTGCAGCTCGCCGAGGACGAGCGCCTGCCGCTGCTCGAGCGGGTGAAGTTCTGCGCGATCTACACGACCAACCTCGACGAGTTCTACATGGTGCGGGTGGCCGGCCTGCGCGACCAGATAGACGCCGGCGTCGAGAACCCGGGCCAGGATGGCCGGACCCCCTCGGAGACGATCGCGCTGATCCGCGAGCGCGCGCTCGGACTCGGCCGGCGGCTGACCGACTGCTTCGAAGGGCGGCTGCGCCCGGCGCTGGCGGACCACGACATCCACGTGGTTGGCGTGCGAGAGCTCGACGATGAGCGCCGCGCCGAGCTGGCGGCGCTGTTTCAGAAGAAGATCTTCCCGGCGCTGACGCCGCTCGCCGTCGCACCCGGTCGCCCATTTCCCTACATCTCCAACCTCTCGCTCAGCCTCGGCGTGCTGCTGCGCGATCCCGAGAGCGGGACAGAGATCATCGCTCGCGTCAAGGTGCCGAAGGAGCTGCTCGGC
>DATHGU010000274.1:0-2175 GCA_035317495.1 Solirubrobacteraceae bacterium | reverse complement strand
CGAACTGGCCCTGCATGCCCGCGACGGTGATCGCCGTGTCGTTGCCGATCACCTGCGCGGAGACCTGCAGGACGACCTCGCAGATCACCGGGTTGACCTTGCCGGGCATGATCGAGGAGCCCTTCTGCAGCTCGGGCAGCACGATCTCGCCGATGCCGGCGCGCGGGCCGGAGCCCATCAGCGCAAGGTCGCCGGCGATCTTCGTGAGCGACACGGCGATGACCTTCAGCGCGCCCGAGAGCTCGACGAGCGCGTCGCGGTTGGCCTGTGCCTCGAACGGGTCGAGCGGCGGGGCGATCTGCTTCAGGCCGGTCTCCCTCTTCAGCCGCGCGCGCACCTTCTCGGCGAACTTCGCATGCGTGTTCAGCCCCGTTCCGGTGGCGGTGCCGCCGAGCGGGATCTGCCCGACGTGCACGAGCGCCGACTGCACGCGCTCGCAGCCGAGCGCGATCTGGGCGGCGTATCCGGCGAACTCCTGCCCGAGCGTGACCGGCACGGCGTCCATCAGGTGCGTGCGCCCGGCCTTGACGACGTTCTGGAAGCTCCTCGACTTGCGCGCGAAGGAGCGTTCGAGCTGCTTGAGCGCGGGGAGCAGCTCATTCTGCGCGACGTCGAGCGCGGCGAGGTGGACCGCCGAGGGGAACACGTCGTTGGAGGACTGCCCCATGTTCACGTGGTCGTTGGCGTGCGTGCCCTCGCCGGCGAGCTTGGCGATCACCTCGTTGGCGTTGGTGTTCGTCGAGGTGCCCGAGCCGGTCTGGAAGACGTCGATCGGGAACTGCTCGTCGTGCTCGCCGGCGGCGATCTCCGCGGCGGCTTTCTCGATCCGCGCGGCGCTGCGCTTGGACAGCAGCCCGAGCTCGCCGTTGACGGCCGCGGCGGCACCCTTCAGGCGCGCCAGCCAGCGTATGACGGGGGTTGGAACCGTCTCGCCCGAGATTGGGAAGTTCTCAACGGCCTTGGCGGTCTCCCCGCCCCACAGCTGCTTTTGCGGCATTCGTTCTCCTTTGCGTCGGCTGGCCCGGCCAGCGTGAGACCCTACCCGCAGAAGGCCGACAGCTCGCGCGCCAGGCCCACCGGGTCATCGTAGGCGAGCAGGAAGCCGGTGCTCTCGAGCACGCGCAACTGGCCGTGCGGGAGCAGCGCGAGCGCCTCTTCGGCGATCGCCAGTGGATACAGCGGGTCGCGGTCGGCCCACAGAAGCAGCACGGGCATCTGCAGGCGCGGATACAGGTCGAGCAGGTGCGTCTGCGCGCCGCGCGGCCAGGCGCGCGCGCAGCGCGCCCAGGAGCGCGCGAGGTTGGAGTTGCCGGGCACGTCGGCGAACGCGTGGCGCACGAGATCGGCCGCCGCGGGGTTGCCGCGCACGGACAGGCGCAGGCCGCGCTCGGGCGTGAACACGGCGTGCGTGCCGTAGGAGAGCAGACGGTCCAGGCCGGGCACGGCGGCCATGCGCGTGCTCATGCGCCACGCGGCGCGCAGGCCGGAGCGCCGGGGCGGCCCGTGGAGGCGGTTGCTCATCAGCACCAGCCGCGCCGGGCGCACGCTGCCGGTGCGCACCGCATGCAGCAGGATCTCCGCGCCCGCGTCGTGCCCGGCGATCAGCGGCCGCGGCCCGAGCACCTCGCCGGAGAAGCCGCCGAGCACCTCGGCGAACCAGTCGAGCGTGTACGGGTGGCTCGGGCGATCCTCGGAGTCGCCGTGCAGCGGCAGGTCGGGCAGCACCACGCGGAAGCGGTCGGCCAGCGACTCGACGGCCGGTTCCCACTCCTTGTGCGAGAGCAGCCCGGAGTGCAGCAGCGCGAGCGGCGGGCCCGCGCCGAGCTCGCGATAGGCGACACGCGCTCCGTCGGCGTGGTGGTACAGGCGCAGCCGCATGGCTGCATCGTAGGATCGAAGCGATCCGCGCGATGACCGTCCGCCCCCACGCCCGCCACTCGCCTCACATACGCGGGGTGCTCGCGGCGGTGGTGCTCGCGGCGATGGCACTGTCGACGGGCTGCGGCGAGGCGAGCCCGGGGAAGCCGCTGTCGCTGGGCGCGAGCTCCGCGCTGCCGCGCTCGCGCTCCTCGCACGTGATCGTGATGGTGATGGAGAACGCGGAGTACGGCGACGTGATCGGCAGCTCGGCCGCGCCGTACGTGAACGGGCTGGCCCGCCGCTACGGGCTGATGA
>DATHGU010000273.1:0-2327 GCA_035317495.1 Solirubrobacteraceae bacterium | reverse complement strand
ATCCCGGCGACGATCGTCGGAGCGCGATCGGGGTGCAGGCCGACGACTTTCCTGCGCTGCTCTTCGCTCATGTCGGCGAGTCGCGCGAGCAGCAGCTCGACGGTGCCGAGCAGCAGCATGTGGCCGTGCACGCGTGCCGGGTCGTAGGGGTCGAGCTCGAGGTCGATCGACGCCGCCGAGGTGGCCGTGCCGGCGACCGCGATGCCGCGCTTGACCGGCGCTCGCTCGGCTGCCGGGAGACCGTCGAGGAAGGTCGCGCGCACGTCGGTCGCCAGCTGCTGCAGCTCCCCCGGCGCCGGCGGATCGGTGTGGATGTGGCGCTCGCTCATGCGCACCACGCCCACGGGCAGCGAGACGTGAAAGCCGGCACTTCGACCGACGCCGACGACGAACTCGGTCGAGCCTCCGCCGATGTCGATCACGACTGTCGGCTCGATCGCGGCCGATCCCCGCTCGACCGGCTGGCCGGACATCGCGCCGAGGAACGTCAGCTGCGCCTCTTCCTCGCCGCTCAGCACACGTGCGTCGAGGCCGAAGTCATCGCGCACTCGTGTCGCGAACGACTCGCCGTTGGCCGCCTCGCGCACCGCCGAGGTGAGCACCGCGAGGTTCGCCTCGCAGTCATGGCTGTCCATCGCCTCGCGATACTCCCCGAGCGTCCCCAGCACGCGCTCGATCGCCGTCTGCGACAGCGAGCCAGAGGAGTCCACGCCGTCGCCGAGCCGGGTCACCTGCGAGCGGCGCAGCAGTTCCTCCAGGGCGCCGCTCTGGCGATCGACCTCGGCGATCAGCAGGCGCGTCGAGTTCGTTCCGATGTCAATGGCGGCGACGCGCATCGGCGGGATGCTAGAGGCTGTGTGCGCGAACTAGCGAAAGGGAGCGATGAGCGAGCAGAGCGATGCAACGGCGCTCGTGACGGGCGCCAACCGCGGGATCGGGCGCGAGGTCGCACGCCAGCTGGCCGAGCGCGGCTATCACGTGCTGCTCACGGCACGCCGCGGCGAGCAGGCGAGCGAAGCGGCGCAGCAGATCGCGGACAGCACGGGAGCGAACGTCACGGCGCTCACGCTCGACGTGGCGGACCCGCAGAGCATCGCGGCGGCGGCCGCGTCGGTGAGCGCCGATCCGGGCGCGCTCGATGTGCTCGTGAACAACGCCGGTATCGGCAGCGACTTCGGCGTGTCCGGCGCCGATCCCGACTTCGATGCGATCGAGCGGGCGTTGCAGACGAACTTCTACGGCGCCTATCGCCTGACGATCGCGCTCCTGCCGCTGCTGCGCCAGAGCCCTCATCCACGAATCGTGAACGTCTCGAGCGGCATGGGCGGCGTGGCCGAGATGGGTGGATGGTCGCCCGGATACCGCGTCTCGAAGGCGGCCTTGAACGCGATGACGCAGATCCTCTCGACCGAGCTGAAGGACGAGCGGTTTCTCGTGAACTCCGCCTGCCCAGGGTTCGTCAACACCGACATGGGTGGACCGATGGGCGCGACCAAGTCCGTGCACGACGGCGCCGCCGGCATCGTGTGGCTGGCCACGCTGCCCGACGACGGCCCTACGGGCGGGTTCTTCCGCGACGGCCAGCCGGTCGCATTCTGAGAGCGCCCGGGCTTGCGTAAGGCCCGATTTTTGCTAGAACATACGTAGCGACGCGGGGTGGAGCAGTCTGGTAGCTCGTCGGGCTCATAACCCGAAGGTCGCGGGTTCGAATCCCGCCCCCGCTATGTCGTTAATCTGCGACCGTCCCTCGGGGCGGTCGCTTGTGTACTGCTTCACGCCGTGAACCTTGGGGTGCTCGGCCAGAGCAGCGGCAGCAGGCCCTCGCCTGTAGACGTACTGGCAGCGATACCAGTTCGTGCCCCGCTGATGCGATCCCTCCATGTGGTCCCCGCACATGCCGCAGCGGACACGTCCGCGCAAGGGCTAGACGCGCTGAGCTTTGGCCCTTCGGGCTTTGTGTGCCGCCCGGTCCACAGCACCCACTTACAAATCAATGGGCGTTAGGATGAAGAAATGCCAGATGATCGCTGCGATCTCCTCTGTCTCGATCTTCCCCGCGCAGAGAAGCTGCGCCAGGCCCGTCTACGCCAGCAAGTCGCTGAGCGCTTTGCGGCCGGTGCAAAGGCGTTGGGCGACCCGACGCGACTAACGCTCGCGGTCGCGCTGCGCGATGGCGGCGAGTTGTGCGTGTGTGACCTGAGTTGGATCGCTGAGCGCGCGGAGAATCTTGTCTCGCATCACGTTCGAGCGCTACGCATGGCCGGGCTCGTGCGCTCGCGTCGCGACGGCAAGATGGTGATGTACGAGCTCACCGACCGGGGCCGGGC
>DATHGU010000272.1:0-3303 GCA_035317495.1 Solirubrobacteraceae bacterium | reverse complement strand
ATGGCCGCGCGAGAGCCCGATCGCCCCCCGGCTCCGGCTCGCCCGCTCGTCGGCTACCGCGACGTCGGCGAGGACGTCCGTCATTCTCGCAGCTCGATGATCCGGGCCTGGATGATCCTGGCGGTGCTGATCGCCTTCTACCTCGGCTGGACCCTGGTCGTCTTCTTCTTAGAGCCTGGGCTCCGATGAACAGGGGGTCGACCGATCAGCCCAGACGGACGCACGGGCAAAGCCCGCACGTCCTGATAAGGCACCGCAAGCGGTGCCTTAGGCCCGGCCTGCGCTAGGCGCGAGGCGTGTACGTCAGACATCTCACCTCGCTGCAGTTTCTGACCTACGTCGCCTTCTTCGCGGTTGTCATCGCCGCGATGTTCAGATTCATCCCGGGCAAGGCGCCGCCGGTTCGCACGGAACCGTACTCCGAGGACGAGCTCGGCGCGCACGACCGTAAGACGGCGAAGTACTTCGTCGCGGGCGGCTTCTTCCTCGTGCTCGGGTCGTTGCACATGGTCGTCAAGAACCTGCCCTGGGTCGCCGAGTACCTGGCGCGCACCGGCTACGCGGGACACCTGGTGCGCGACCTCTCGGACACGCACGTGATGATCGTCGGGGGCGGGACGCTGCTCGCGACCGGGCTCTGCTGGCTGGTGCTGCCACGGGTCGTCCAGAGGCCGCTGACGAGCGACGGCCTGGCGCAGTGCGCGTTCTGGTTCACGGTTCTCGGCCTGTTCGTCTTCTACGTCTCGCTGATTGGCAACGGGATCGCGATCGGCCGGCTGGTCGAGCACGGCTGGAGCTACCAGCTCGCCAAGGAACACATGGGCAAGTGGTACAAGGTGCCGACCGGGATCGGGGCCGGCGTGATGGGGCTCGGCTACTGGTGCTTCGCGTCGAACGTCGCCCTCACGATTTTCCAGTCCCGGCTCCTCAGGGTGCCGAAGCCGCAATGGCACCTGTGGAAGTTCTTCGCCACCGGCGCGGCCGCGCTGACTGTCGGAACCGTTCAGGGCGTGATCCAGGTGCAGCCCGCGAATGCGGACTGGCTCTACAAGGCAGGGCACGCGGGTGAGTGGATCGACCCGATCAGCCACGCACACATCAACCTCGTGACCGGCCTGACGATGCTCGTCGCAGGCTCGCTGTTCGCCCTGGTACGGGTGGCGGGAGGCGTTGAGCCCTCCCGCCGGCTCGTCAACCGGTGCTTCTTTGCACTGCTCGGCGGCTCGCTCGCCTTCTACGCGGTCACGCTCTACCTCGGACTCCACGAGGGCCGACTCGTCGTCAACCGCGGTTTGACCCCGGAGCAGGCGGAGGAGGCGACGGCGCTGCATCCGTTCTTGATCATGGGCGCGGGCATCGCGATGTTCGCGGCGTTCTGGCTGCTGCTGGCCGTGATCGTCCGCTCGGTGTGGCGGTCGGACAGTGTGCTGCGGCCGTTCGTGCTCGCGGGCTGCGCTGCGCTGGCGCTCGGGACTCTGCAGGGACCCGTGCAGGCCTTCCCGGCCGTCAACGAGTTGCTCGACCGCGGTGGCCAGGCGGGTGACGTGATCGTCAACCTGCACGCCCAGCTGAACATGCTGGGCGGGCTGATGGTGCTTCTGATCGGGTTGGTCTTTGCCGCCCTGCGGAACGCCGGGGCGGAGCTTCCTCTGAGGCGCGCGCGCTTCGCCGTCGTTGCGCTCGGCGCAGGCGTCGGCGCCTACTACCTCTCCGGCGTCGCATTCTCCGCCGTCGAGGCGCATCGCGTTTCCGCGGGCGCTTCGTACGCGGCTGCGGTGAGCGGGCTCGAGCCCTGGGAAGGTCTCGTTGGCGTCCCCGCAGCCCTGCTCGTGCTCGCGGGGTTCTGGTCGTACGCGGGCACCGCCCTGTCGATGACTGCGAGGCAACGCGACGAGGGCAGGCGGGCGATCGCGGCGCTGCCGGGCCTGTACGCGGGGAAGATCCCGAGGCGCGTACGCCGCCGCAGCCCCGCCGCGCTCGCCGGCTACGAGCTGCCGCTGGGCTTGATGGGCTTTCCCGGCGTCGGCTGGCTGTTCGCCGGCTTCCCGTTCACGGCGTCGATCCTCCTGATGGCCGGGCCGGCGGTCGCGTGGGCGATCATCCCGGTCGCCTTCACGCCGTACGGCCAGGGGCCGCTGGCGCCCGAAGGCTGGAAGGTTGAGCTCGTCTGGCTGCCGTTCTCGGCGCTCTTGTCGAGCGCTCTGCTCTATCGCGCTCATGCGCGCCGCAGGCGGCTGCTCGACCGGCCGCCGCCGGGCGGTCACCGGCAACGGGCCCGGAAGCCCCGCACGCGGGCGGAGATCCGCGCCCGCTACCGGGCGAGAATCGGCGTCGCGACCGGCGTCATCGCCCTCCTCTTGGTCTCGCTCCCCTTCGTGCCCGCCGTCGCCGGCGTCGGTGGCGGCTCGGTTCGCTACAGCTACCAGCGCTTTACGAAGGAAATCACGGGCCAGTTCCTGGAGACTCCGCGCGGGCATATCGCGCTGTTCGCCTGGAGCGACCCCCAGCAGTCGTACCCAGGGGACGCGCTCAAGGTGCATGCGCGTGACGTAGGCGGGTTCGTCATCCGAGCCGCCGCACTCGACAGCCCCGAGGCCTACCAGCTCTACGATCTCGATCGCGGCGGCAGTGTTGCGCTCGCCGTCCGCCGGCGCGGTCCGACCCAGATGACGCTGGCGCCGCGAAGAGTGCTGCGGCCGGGCCGCTACGAGCTCGTAGCGGCGAAGGAAGGCATGTTCGGCGGTCGCGACTACGACTACCTCCAGGTCGTGAAGCCGGGATCGCCGGTTACCGTGGTCTCGTCGGCCTCGAAACGGACTGCGCCCAGCGTCGCCGATGCTCTGCTCCCGCTGGCAGCGGCGCTGGTCGCGCTTCTATTCGCGGGCTTGCTCGGGACGTCATTCCTGCGAAAGCCGGCGGGACAAAAGGCGCTCTGGGGAGCGGGTTTTGCGTGCTTCGCGGTCGCCGCCGCCTGCGAGGCGGCGGCGCAGCGGGCCGGCTGGTCGGAAGGCCTGTTCAAGGTGTACTACGCCGCCGGCGGGGTGCTCACGGTCGCTTTCCTCGGGGCGGGGTCCGCCTGGCTGTTGCTGAAGCAGCGGGCCCGCGACCTGCTGCTCGGTGGATTGCTCGTCGCGATGGTGGCGGCCGTCGTTGCCGTGGCGCTTGCTCCGGTCGACCACGGAACGCTCGCGGCGGCCTCGGGCGTCCGCCCGCCGGCGAACTCGGCCCTACAGGGGCACGCGTTTCTCTGGGCGATCGTGCTCAATTCCTTCGGGACGATCTTCCTCGTCGGGGGTTCTCTCC
>DATHGU010000271.1:0-3114 GCA_035317495.1 Solirubrobacteraceae bacterium | reverse complement strand
TCTTGGATCGCCACAAGGAACGCGAGGTCTCCGCGATCCCGGTTCGACAGCTCCTCTGGCCTACCGACCAAAGCGTCAAGCGCCAGCGCCCCGTACGTCTCCGCTAGCGAGAAAAAACCCTCGACGATCCCGTCGTGGCTGCCGGTCGTGCTCTCGACCTTGTAGAGGTCCTTCTGCCATGCCGCTTCGTTCGGCGTCGTCTCCTCGCAGACGCCAGTCTCCTTGTCGAGCTGGTACAGCTTGCCGCCGCCTCGGAACCGCTTGAGCAGGAACTGCGGGACGTAGTGGTGGCGCTCCCCGTCGCAGTTCGGGAACGGCTCCTTGCCTTCCTCGAACGACTGCATCCAGTCGACGAATCTGCCTTCGATCTTCGGCTTAGCCATCGTCACGATGCTAGAAGGCGGCCGATGCCCAACGACAGCCCGGCCGACCTCGGAAACGCCGGAGGGCGGGAGACACTGTTCGTTGCATGGGCGATCACGCAGGGATGAACAAGCTTTTCGTAGGGGCGGCCCGCCGCGGTGAGCGAGTGAGCCCGTTCGCCAGGAGTTCCGACGCCGGAACACCGACAAACGCCGCACTGCGAGAGCGGCTGAGCGGCGCCCTCACCGAGCTTGAACGCGCCAAGCGGACGGGCGCCGACGAGGCGATGGTCGAGTTTCACGACTTCCGGGTAGAGAAAGCGCTCAACGATGCGCGAGCAGCCCGGACGGGTGAGCCCGAGCAGGGAACAGAGCAGCCGCGGCCATCCTTCGACGGCGGTGTGCAAAAGCGTCCCCGCCCGATGCCGGGCGGCGGTCAGGAGACCGCAAGCAGTCTCTTTGTGAGAGCCATGATGACCAGCCGGCAGGAGCGTGCCGAGCGCGACGCCGACCCTGGTCACACGACCATCGCCAACGACTTCTAGGAGGCCGAGCCATGCCGTCCATCGCCATCGAGAACCTGCCCGCCTATGAGCAGATCAGCAACGAGCCGATCCGCCAAGCAGCCGCGCAGCTTGACGCTGCACGGGGCGCACTCGACGAGTCGAAGAAATCGCACACAGCCGCGGAGCTCGAGTTGCCCGCAAGCGAATGGCGGGACGCTGAGATTTCGGCAGATGCGCGCGCGGACGGGAAGCAGGAGCCCAAGACCCGCGCGCACACGGCGAAGCACGAGCGACTTATTCAGGATCTCGCCCACGAGCTGAAGGTGGCGACGATCAGCGAGCAGCACGCCGTCGATTCGCTGGACGCCGCGCTCATCGAGTTCGGCCAGGTTTGGGGTGAGGAAGTCGCCGCCGCCGTCCTGGCCTGTCAAGGCCAGTGGACGGCCGAGGTCAACGAGTTGATCGCCCTGCATGGCCGGTTCAGTGCGGCGCTCTCGGTCGCGCGCGTCGTGCTCGATGGCGACCAGGGCACCGCGGCTGCACTCACGTTCGCTCCCAGCCAGGTCAAGGGCCGAGAATGGGCCAGCGGGCAGTCGTCCAGCGTTCGACCGGCCGTCCAGCTTGGCGACGTCCTCGCGGGCCTGGCCGACCTCGCGTTGCCGCCCGAACCGGTCGAGGCGACACCGGTGGAGCACGCGCTTCCATACGGGCCAGCGCGCGGCAACGGCCCGCGCGAGCACGGCCACGTCGTCGCCGAACAGGCCGAGATTCGCGAGCACAACGCGCGACTGGCCTCGCCCGAGGGCAGGGAGGCGGTCGCTAAGGCGCGGCAGGAGCGCGCCCGGCAGCTTCGGGAGCAGCGCGAAGCGACGGAGGTCTGAGCGATGCCGGCGGAGCTGGTCGCCGCGATCGGCACGTCGGACGGGCGCGTCCTGCATGTGGTGCGCCAGCCGCACGCCGTGAACCTCACCGACAGCCCAGACCCGGCCGTTCACAGCGGCTGGACGATGCGTGTCGATCAGGCACGCGAGCTGGGGCAGGCGCTCCTCACGGCTGCGACCGATACGAACACGTAGCCAGCGTGCGGCGGATCGGCTGGCTGAGCGCGCGAGCGAGCCCCGGAAGTGGACTTTCAGCCGGCGTAGCCCGCTGCGGGATACTGGGCGGGCGATGCCTGAGGAGTCCACGACCCCCGATCCGGCGGAGCTTTAGTCGGCGCCGCCGCGAGACCACGGGTATGCTTGTCCGCGTGGCGGGGGCTGCTCGCATGGTGCAGCGACGTGGTTCGGCTTTGCTCGGGCTCGCGGTGGCCTGTGCCGCCCTGGCTGCCTCTGCAGCGCCTGCGTCTGCTGCGACGACCCAAGCATTCGCTTTCACCGGCACCGAGCAGACGTTCACGGTTCCCACCGGGGTCACTTCCCTGCACGTCGTTGCGGTCGGCGCGAAGGGCGGAAACGGCAGCGATGAAAGCGCCAAAAAACTCGGCGGGCCGGGCGGCCTGGGCGCTAGCGTCGAAGCGGACCTGCCGGTCACGCCCGGCCAGGTGCTCTACGTCGAGGTTGGCGGGACGGGCGCGAATGGCTCGGCGGGCGGCGCTGGCGGGTTCAATGGTGGCGGCGCCTCCAACGACGGTGTGTTCAAACTGCCCGGCGGCGGCGGTGGCGGCGCGACAGACATCCGATCCTGCTCGCGCGTCGCCCTCACCTGTGCGGGCGTGCTGGACACGCTCAGCTCGCGGCTGCTGATCGCCGCGGGCGGCGGTGGCGGTGGATCGCTTGGTCGAAACGAACAGCCCACCGGAGGCGAAGGCGGCGACGCGGGCAAAGACGGCAACACGGCGGCGGAACTCGGCTGCAGCACAGGCTCAACTCCGGGCAGCGGCGGTCAGGCGGGCTCACAAACCGCCGGGGGCGCAGGTGGTGCTGCCGGCAGCAACGGCGCGCCGAGCGGCAACGCGGGCTCCGTCGGGCAGGGCGGGCTGGCCGGGGAAGGCGGGTCGAACAGCGAGCCCGGCGGCGGAGGCGGCGGTGGGTTCTTCGGCGGCGGAGCGGGCGGGAGCGGCAATGGCTGTGGCGGCGGAGGCGGAGGCGGAGGGTCCAGCGCCTCTGTCGGCACGAACATGTCGACGACTACCAGCGCGGGCGCTCCGTCACTGACGATCACCTACACCCCGAAAGCGCCGACGACAGGCGGCGGTACGACCACCACACCGCCGCCGGCGACGGTGCCGGCGACGGTGACGGCGA
>DATHGU010000270.1:0-4519 GCA_035317495.1 Solirubrobacteraceae bacterium | reverse complement strand
CTGATCCTCGAGGACAACCCATACGGACTGCTGCGCTACGAGGGCGAGCCGCTGCCGACTCTCTACTCCCTCGATGCCCAGGTGAGCGGCGCCGGAGCGGCGGCCGACCTCGTGATCTACCTGGGCACCTTCTCGAAGATCCTCTCGCCCGGGCTGCGACTCGGCTGGGCGGTCGCCCCGCGACCGGTCCTGGAGAAGCTCAACCTTGGCAAACAGGGGTCGGACCTGTGTTCCTCGCCGGTCACGCAGCTGTTCGTTGCCGCGTACTTCAAGGAGCGCGAGGCGAGCGGAGAGGCGCGCTGGCTGGGCTACCTGCAACAGCTGAGGGACCTCTACAGACGCCGGCGTGACGTGATGCTGGATGCGCTCGAGGAGCACTTCGGCGAGCAGGCGCGCTGGACCAAGCCGCAGGGCGGCCTGTTCATCTGGGCGACGCTCGACGAGCGTCTGGACACGACCGACCTGCTCGCGCAGGCGCGCGAGAACGAGGGCGTGGCGTTCGTTCCGGGACGCGCGGCGTACATGGACGGACGACGCGGCTCCTTCTCGATGCGGCTGAACTTCGCCGGCGTCGGAGATGAGGACATTCGCGAGGGCGTGCGCCGGATTGGCAAGGTCGTGCGCGAGCAGGTCGGCCTGTACGGCACGTTGACAGGCTCCCCACCCCTGCGCGCGCAGCTGGAGGGGCAGCCGAATGCGCAGGCGGACTCGCAATCTGACGCGCCGCCGGCCCGCGCCGAGGGCGGGGGCCAGGAGAGGCCCCCGCTGGCCGACGTCGTAGCGTTCCCGCGCCGCGACCAACAAGGTTCGGCACGCCGGCGCCAGGATCGATGAGCGCCGCCCCGAAGGTCGCGGTGCTGAAGGGCGGGCGCTCGCTCGAGCGCAACGTCTCTCTGCGCTCCGGCGCGCACGCGCAGGAGGCCCTGGCGCGACTGGGGCACGAGGTGCTCGCGCTCGACATCGACGGGGAGCTTGTGGAGCGGCTGCGGGACGCGAAGCCCGACGCGGCGTTCGTCGCCTTGCACGGACCCGAGGGCGAGGACGGGAACGTGCAGACGCTGCTGGAAGCCGTCGGGATCCCGTACACGGGCTCGGGGCCGGCGGCGTGCATGTGCGCCACCAACAAGGTGCTGGCCAAGCACCTGATGCGCGACGCGGGCATCCCAACGCCGGACTTCCGTTCCTTTCGCGAGTCGTCGATCAAGGAGCTGGGCGCGGCCGGTGCGCTGCCGGACGTGGAGCGAGCGCTTGGCTTCCCGCTGGTCGTCAAGCCCGCCAGCCAGGGCTCGGCGCTGGGGGTCAAGTTCGCGCGCACGAGCGAGGAGCTGCCCGGCGCGCTCGTCGGCGCCTTCTCGTACGACCGTACGATCCTGATCGAGCGCTATGTCAAGGGTCGCGACCTCGCGGTGTCGGTTCTCGACGGTGCCGATGGGCCCTCGGCGCTGCCTGTCGTCGAGGCGGTCCCGCGCGAGGAGGACTTCTACGACTACGAATCGCGTTATGAGATCGGGATGACGACGTTCGTGTGCCCCGCCGAGCTGGAGCCGGACACGACGGTGCGCGCGCAAGCGCTGGCGCTCGAGGTCTACCGGCTGCTCGGCTGCCACGGCGTCGGGCGCGTCGATCTGATGCTCGACGAGCAGAGCGAAGAGCTATGGGTGCTGGAGACGAACGTGATCCCGGGGATGACCGAGACCAGCCTGCTCCCCCAGGCCGCCGACGCGGCCGGAATCGGCTTCGACGAGCTCATCTCGCGCGTGCTCGACAGCGCGTTCACGCGCTAGACGCGCCGATCAGGAGTCGCCGGCGGCGAAGTCCTCGGGTGAGACCTCATCGAGGAACTCCTTGAACTTCTCGACCACGTCCTCGGACTCCTCGACGTCGTGCTCGAACTCGATCGCCGACTCGGCGATCACCTCCTCGGCCGCGTAGATCGGGGCGCCGGCGCGCACGGCGAGCGCGATCGCGTCGCTCGGGCGCGAGTCGATCTCGAGCTCGCGACCGGCCACGCTCAGCGTGATGGAGGCGAAGAACGTGTTCTCACGCAACTCGGTGACCGATACCTGCGTGCATTTGACGTCCAGCTCGCCAAGGATGTCGCTGAGCAGGTCATGGGTCATCGGCCGCGGAGTACCCGCGCCCTGGAGCTTCATGAGGATCGACGCGGCCTCCGGGTGACCGATCCAGATGGGCAGGAACTTGTTGCCGTCGACCGTCTTCAGGAGCACGATCGGCTGCTTGCCAACCATGTCGAAGCTGACGCCGTAGATGACCATCTCCTGCACGCAAATCCTCCGAGAGGGGGAAAGGCCAGAGTATAGGTACCCGCCGGGGCCGGCCGACCGGCTCGGCGGGCCCCGCTCAGCCCCCCGGGGCGGCGAGACCCTCCGTCTCGTCGCGAAAGCTCCAGAGCTTGTTGCCGAGGAAGTTGAGCGGCATCGACGCGCCCACCGCCAGCGCCTGTGCCGGGACCTTCGCGACGCCCGCCGCCTCCACGAGCAGCATCAGGACGAGCAGGCTGAAGCCCAGCGCGACAAGGCTCACAACGACGAAGCGGACGGCCTGGAAATGGACCCGCCCGTCGCCGGCGTCGAAGGTCCAGTGGCGATTGAGCACGAAGTTGTTGACGACGGCGATGAGCCACGCGGCGATCGCCGCAAGGTGGTAGTCGATCCCGATCGCGTGCACGCACAACGTGTAGACGGCGAGGTTGACGACAAACCCGAGGCCGCCGACGAAGCCGAAGCGCACCAGCTGCAGCCAGTTGGCGGGCTTGCGCAGACCGTGCAGCAGGCGCACATGCGGACGGATCTCAACTGGTCCGCCGATATTGCGTGCGTGGATGTCCACGGCTGTGGCCTCGTCGCGCATCGGTGCAGGTTAGCTGAGCGGCATCGGGGCTGGAGATCGCTGCGCAGAGCGCCCGGAGGGGCCGTGCCGGCAGGCCGCCAGCCTGGAAGGGTAGTGGGCGGGTAGCGGGCGCGTGGCGTGGGGACGACCGCTAGCCTTGCAAGGGTGACGGACACGACCGAAGTCGGCTCGCCCCGTGCCCCGGGCGGCAAGCTTCCGCGCTACTCGCTCGTGGCTGCGGTCGTGCTCGGGGCGCTGGCCGCCCTGGCAGTCGTAGTCCTCGGCGACGGCGGCGATTCGCACGCCAACGTCGCGAAGGGCGCGGGCGCGCCCCAGTCGACCCGGCATGCGAGCGTCCCCACGGCGCCTCGCGGGAGTACTGCCGGGCATGGGACGGCACTCGCGCCACAAGGCCCGATAGCAGGCGCCGTCGGCGGGACCGGCGGGCGGCGGGCGAACGTCTCCGAGGTGGCCGACCCCGAGGAAGCGAACAGCTTCCCCGCGCCGGCGTCGGTCCGCCACAAGGCCGCCTCAGCGCCATCGAAGGCGAGCGAACAGATCGTCGCCGTCGGCGCGCCGTCGGATGCCGAAGTCAAGCACGAGCTCGCACAGATGCAGGCGGTGGAACGAAGCGCTAAGCAGGCCCAGAAGCAGCGCTTGGCCCCCGTGACGGGTGGCAGCTCGGTGGGGGGCAACGGGACGATTCCGATACCCACCGACGTTCCCGAAGTCGTGCAGCGGGTGATCGCCGGCGCCAACGCGATCACCGACTTCCCGTATGTGTTCGGCGGCGGGCACGCGTCGTTCGTGGACAACGCATACGACTGCTCGGGCTCGCTCAGCTACGCGCTCGCGGCCGGCGGCCTGCTGAGCGCACCGGAGACCTCCGGCGAACTGGAGAGCTGGGGCGTCCCGGGGCCGGGTCGTTACATCACCGTGTACGCCGCTGCCGGCCACACGTACATGTACGTCAACGGCGTCCTCTACAACACGTCCGGGCGCAGCGGCGTCTACGCCTCGCGCTGGCAGGTCAGATCGACCGACAACAGCGGCTATGTGGTTCGCCACTGGCCGGGACTCTAGAGCCGTCCGTGTCCTCCTCGGCGAGCGCGATGGCATCCGAATCGGGGTCTGGGAGCTTGCGATGATCGCCGCCGTCGCGACGCTCGCGGCGAGCCTCGTGCCGTTCGCGCTCGACGGCGAAGCGGCCGTCGAAACGGGCGGCGACGGCACTGCGATCGCCGTGATCTCGGCGATCTCGATCGCCGCCGGCTACCTGCTGCTGTTCGCGCTGTGGCGCTACGTGTTCAGCGCCAAGGCGAAAGCCAAGCGCGGCGAACCGCCCGAACGCTGAGGCGCCGAGTTCGGGGCGCCTGGTCCTCGGAGACGCGTGCGAAGCGCCGCGTCACTCTGGCTTCAGTGCGCCAGGTTGACTGTGCTGAGGACCGTCGTGACGGTCGGGCTGGAGGCGTTGTGGACGGCCAGCCGAATCATCAGCGTCACCTTGCGCAGCCGGCGCAGGTGCGCGGCGGTGGTCTTGCCGAACTTGATGTTGTAGGTGCTGTGGCCGCCTTTCGTCGTGACGAGGATCGCTTTGGCGACCACCGTCTGCGGGGGCGTGCCGTTGGCCAGTCCCGTGGCGCGCGCTCCGTGTAGACCGAGCTTTCGC
>DATHGU010000269.1:0-2880 GCA_035317495.1 Solirubrobacteraceae bacterium | reverse complement strand
GCTCGGGCCCGATCCGAGCGGCGCGCAGAAGCGGGGCCCCGCGCAGCAGTGCGACGGCCGCGCTGCCGGCCGCGATCGTCGCGCCGCAACCGCTCGCGTCAAAGCCCGCATCGAGGATCACGCCCGTAGGGCTGTGCGGATCGACGCTCAGCGAGATGCGGATCAAGTCGCCGCACGCCGCTCCGCCGGCCGCGCCGGTGACGCAGTCCGCCGGCAGATGGCCACAGCCGAGCGGCCGTTCGAGATGCTGCTGGAGGGCCTCCGCGGTCGTGCTCACACGGTCGAGTGTAAGCGGCCCGGGCCCGCCGCACGGGCTCCGACGGCGCTTGCGCTACCGCTTGGCCTGCTTGACTTCCTTGACCGCCTGCCGGATCGCGAACACGTCGGTGAGGCCGGTCACGGTCGAGGTCTGACCGTCGGTGTTCACCATCAGGATGGTCGGGGTGCCGTACACCTGCACCGTTCGCGTGAACGACCCGAAGGACCCGACCTGCTTGGAGGACGCCGCGTGCACGGCGAGCTTACCCCCGAGTGCGCGGTCGGCGGCCAGCAGTTCGCGATGCACCACGGCGTCGACGGAGCCCTTGGGGTTCCAGAAGAGGATCGCCACGACCTTGCCCTGCTTCAGCTCGCCTTCGACCGTCGCCTGCCTGCTCGCGGTGCCGGTTTGCTTCTGAGCGCCGGCCGTGCCGCTGGCGGCGGCGCTATGCAGCTTGTGCGTGGGCGCGGCCTTGGAGCCGGCCGACGAGCTGCTCGCGCTCGACTGCGCGGAGCCACCGGCGCCGGGGCTCGACGCCTGAGCCGATTTTTCCTGCAGCTGTTTGGCTTTCCGTTGAGAAAGCGCGACCGCGCCCTGCGCCTTGGTGATGGCGCGCGTCAGACCTTCGACTCCGGGCGCCGGGCCGTGATAGACCGAGCCTCCCGGTGCGGAGCCGCCCGAGCCACGCGCCTTGGCGGGCGCTTTGGCCGGCGCGGCGGGCGGCGCGCTCGCGGAGGAGGCCGATGAGCCGGCGCCTTCGCCGCCGCTGGAGTGCCCGCGAAGGGCCACGAACCAGACCGCCGCGAGCAGCACGATCGCCGCGAGGGCGATC
The DNA here is from genome assembly GCA_035317495.1 of Solirubrobacteraceae bacterium. Classification (GTDB taxonomy): domain Bacteria; phylum Actinomycetota; class Thermoleophilia; order Solirubrobacterales; family Solirubrobacteraceae; genus Palsa-744. The sequence goes on along the minus strand of DATHGU010000269.1, from coordinate 1,789 downwards.
TGAAAGGGGCGCGAGATCTGCGTCATTGCCTCTCATTCGGCATTTCGCGGAAAAGAGTTGAACGGCGCAATCGTGGCTGGACGCCTCGCAAGCGGACTGTCACGGCCGCGCGCCGGCGCGGCGGCGCTCGCTCAGAGCGTGCGCAGGCCTCGCAGCACGGCGTGCACGACCGTGTCGGTCGCGACCCGCTCCTGACCGCCGTCCTGCATGTCCTTGAGAACGGTCTCGCCGTCCTCGACGATCGCGACGTATCGCGCGCCGAGCGCGTCGGCGTGGCCGAGCTGCCCTTTCAGCGAGCGCCCGGCAAGCTCCATCTGCGCACGCAGCCCGGCCGAGCGCGCCGCCTCGAGCAGCCCGAACGCCGCCCGCCGCGCGCGCTCGCCTCCCAGCGCGACGAACAGCTCGACCGGACTCGATCCCGACGGCTGTCCATCGCCCGCCAGCAGGATCCGCTCGACCCCCGCCGCCCAGCCCATGCCGGGAGTCGGGCGGCCTCCGAGCCGCTCGACGAGCCCGTCGTAGCGCCCGCCGCCGCCGACGCCGCTCTGCGCGCCGAGCGCGTCGGAGGTGAACTCGAAGACCGTGCGCGTGTAGTAGTCCAGGCCGCGCACGAGCGTCGAGTCGAGCTCGTAGGGGATCGACGCCTGATCGAGAAGCTCGCGCACCTGCGCGAAGTGCTCGGCGTCCTCCGCTCTGAGGTGATCTAGCAGCCGGGGGGCGCCCTGCATGACCTGCCTGGTGCCCTCGTGCTCGGCGTCGAACGCGCGCAGCGGGTTCAGCTCGATCCGCGCGCGCGCGTCCTCGGAGAGGCTCTGCTCGTGTGTGCGCAGGTGCGCCTGCAGGCGCTCGCGATACGCGGCGCGGGTCTCGGCGCTGCCCAAGCTCGAGAGGCGCAGCCGCGTCTCTCGTACGCCCATCTCCACGAGCAGCGCCGAGAGCAGCGCGATCGACTCGGCGTCGACCGCGGGATCGTCGGACCCGAGCGCCTCGGCGCCAACCTGCCAGAACTGCCGGTAGCGTCCGGCCTGCGCGCGCTCGTGGCGAAAGAAGCTCGACAGGTACCACAGCTTGACCGGCTGGCGTCGCTTGTGCATGCCGTGTTCGACGTACGCTCGGCAGACCGGCGCGGTGCCCTCTGGACGGAGCGTCAGCGAGCGTCCCGCGTTGTCCTCGAGCGTGAACATCTCCTTGCGCACGATGTCGGTCGACTCGCCGACGCCGCGCGCGAAAAGCTCGGTGGCCTCGAAGACGGGCGTCTCGATGCGCTCGTAGCCGGCGCCCTCGAGGATCGACTTCGCGCGTACCTCGAGCGTCGCGCGGGCCTCGGCCTGCTCGCCGAGCACGTCGAACGTCCCGCGGGGCGCTTTGATCTGTGGCGCGCTCAACGTTCGGCTGCCGTCGCGTCCGGCGCCGCCGTTGCCCGCGGCACGCGCTCGCGCAGCTCTGTCAGGAAGGGGTTGGTGTCGCGCTCGCGGCCGAGCGTCGTGACACCCTTGTGGCCCGGATAGACGACGGTCTGCGGCGGAAAGCCGCGCAGCAGGCCGGCGATCGAGCGCTCGAGCGTCGCCCAGTCCCCGCCGGGCAGGTCGACACGCCCGACCGATCCCTGGAAGAGCACGTCGCCGGACAGCAGTGCCGGCTCCTCGACGGTCCGTTGCTCGCCCGCGCCCGCGGCGGGCGCCGGAGCGATCGCATAGGTCACGTGGCCGGGGCTGTGACCCGGGGTGAAGATCACTTGGATATCGAGCCCCGCGAGGCTCAGCCGCTCGCCGCCCGCGACGGTGTGCTC
>DATHGU010000268.1:0-15986 GCA_035317495.1 Solirubrobacteraceae bacterium | reverse complement strand
CTGTCGTGGTCGCTGTCCGAGCACCGCCAGCTGCCGAGCATCTTCTCGCGCCTGCACCCGACCTTCCGCACGCCCTGGTTCACGATCGTTTTCTTCTCGATCCTCGCCGGCCTCCTGATCCTCCCTGGCGAGACCAACCTGCTCGGCAACCTCTACTCGTTCGGCGCGATGCTGTCCTTCACGACCGCGCACGTCGCTGTCATCGCGCTGCGCATCAAGCGCCCCGAGCAGGAGCGTCCCTACCGCATGCCCTGGAACGTGCCCTTCCGCGGACACGTCATCCCGTTGACGGCCGTGCTCGGCGCGATCGGCACGTTCGCCGCGTGGTGCGCCGTCGTGGTGCTCCACCCCGAGGCGCGCACGATCGGCATTCCCTGGATGCTCGTCGGACTGGCCGGCTATGTGATCTACCGCAAGCGCCAGGGGCTCGAGGTGCGCGCGCAGCACAAGATCGCGCGCCCCCAGCGCCCGGCCGACTTCGAGGCCTTCGACTACCGCACTGCGCTCGTGCCGATCTTCGGCGCCGACATCAGCGCCAGCGCGCTGCGCAGCGCCGCCAAGCTGATCGGCTCCGAAGGCGTGGTCTACGCGATCTTCGTGCTGCCCGTGCCCAGCCAGCTGTCGCTCGAGGCCGGCCTGGAGGACGAGGAGACCGAGGGTCGCTCGGTGCTCGAGAGCGCGCGGATCCAGGCGCGCCGCGCGGGAATCAAGATCCACACGGGCCTGATTCGCACGCGCCATCCGGGCGCCGCGCTCGTCGACGAAGCCCTGCGCGTGGGCGCCGACGTCATCTACTGGTCGACGATCCACGCCCCCGCGGGCGAGCAGCGCATCGGGCCGACGGCCGTCTACCTGCTGGCAAAGCGCCCCTGCCGGGTGATCATCGAGACGGAGCGCTCCAAGGTGCGCGCGCGCGAGCTCGAAGCCCAGCGGGCGCCAGCGCCGGCCTGAGCGTGGGCGGGCCTGGATCTAGCCCCGCCCGAGCACCGAGCGCAGCGCCTCCCGCAGGTGCGGGTATCTGAAGCGATAGCCGAGCACCAGCGCCTTGGCGGGCACGACGCGCGCGCCCTCGACGAGCATGCCGGCCATCTCGCCGTAGCGCAGGCGCAAGGCCGCGCCCGGCACGGGCAGCACCGCCGGGCGCCCGAGCGCCCGGCCGAGCGCTCGCGAGAACTCGCGGTTGCTGACCGGCTCGGGCGCGGTCGCGTTGATCGGCCCCTCCCAGCGCTCGTCGCCCAGCGCCGCGAGCATCAGCTCGATCAGGTCCTCGCGATGGATCCACGACAAGTACTGGCGCCCGCCCGCCAGCGGGCCGCCGAGGCCGAGGCGGAAGGCAGGGAGCATCTTCGCCAGCGCCCCGCCGCGCGGGTCGAGCACCACGCCGGTGCGCACGAGCGCCACGCGCGCTCCGAGCGCCGCCGCCTTCGCCGCCTCCTGCTCCGACGCCGCGCACACTTCCGCCAGGAAGTCCGCGCCGGGTGGCGCCCCCTCGTCGAGCGGCTCCTCCCCGTGGGCTCCGTAATAGCCGATCGCCGAGGAGCTGAGCAGCGCGCGCGGGCGCTGCTCCGCGCGTCGCAGCCCGGCGAGCAGGTTGCGAGTGCCGGTCACGCGGCTCTCGCGAATCGCGCGGCGGGCCTTCTCGCTCCAGCGCTGCGCGACGTTCTCGCCGGCCAGGTGCACGACCGCGTCGCGCCCCTCGAGCGCCTCCGCGGGGGCGGGCTCGTCGAGCGGATCCCAGGCGACGGCCTGCACCGGCGGGCGGCCACCGGCGTTCAGGCGCGCGGCCGCGCGGACCGGGTCGCGCGAGAGCACCGTCACCTGTGCGCCGCGATCCCGCAGGGCATCGACGAGCGGCGGGCCGATCAGTCCCGTGGCCCCTGTCACGCTCACCCGCAGGCCGCTCACCCGACTAGCCTCTCACGCGCGTCCGTCCGTTTGGGCGCTCGACGAGCTGCCGGTCATCGTGTCGCCCTGCGCGAAGCCGACCTCATGTCCGGCGCGTGCGGTGCCGGCTGCGCGCGCCTCGTCGGCGACTGCCGCCGCGACTGCCGGAGCGACGTCGCGGTTGAATACCGACGGGATGATGTAGTCGTCTCGCAGTTCCTGCTCGTCGACCGTCGACGCGATCGCGTGCGCGGCGGCCATCTTCATCTCCTCGGTGATCGTCGGCGCGCGCACGTCGAGCGCGCCCCGGAAGATGCCCGGGAAGCACAGCACGTTGTTGATCTGGTTGGGGTAATCCGAGCGGCCGGTCGCCACGATGCGCACGTACTTCGCAGCCGCCTCGGGACTCACCTCGGGGTTCGGGTTGGCCATCGCGAAGACCATCCCGTCCTTGTTCATGCGCGCGAGCGCCTCCGGCGCCAGCGCCCGCGCTCCCGACAGGCCGATCAGCAGATCCTCGCCGTCGATCACGTCGGCAGGCGAGCCGGCGCGACAGTCCGGGTTGGTCTGCTCGGCGAACCACTGCTTGACCTCGTTCATGTGGCCGTTGAGGTAGTCCTCGCGCTGCACGTGCAGGGCGCCCTTGGAGTCGGCGCCGATGATGTTGCGAACCCCGCCGGCGTGCAGGATCCGCGTGACCGCGATCCCCGCCGCGCCGAGACCGATGATCAGGACGTTCAGGTCCTCCAGGCGCTTGCCCGTCAGCTTCACCGCGTTCAGCAGCGCCGCCATCACGACGACGGCCGTGCCGTGCTGGTCGTCGTGGAACACCGGGATGTCGAGCTCCGCCTTCAACCGCTCCTCGATCTCGAAGCAGCGCGGCGCGGAGATGTCCTCGAGGTTGATGCCACCGAAGGCCGGCGCGATCAGCTTGACCGTCCGCACGATCTCCTGCGGGTCGGTCGTGTCGAGACAGATCGGGAAGGCGTCGACGCCGGCGAACTCCTTGAACAGGCAGCACTTGCCCTCCATCACGGGCATCGCTGCGCGCGGGCCGATGTCGCCGAGCCCGAGCACCGCCGTGCCGTCGGAGACGACCGCCACCGTGTTGCGCTTGATCGTGTATTGGAAGGCCTTCTCATGGTCCTCGGCGATCGCCAGCGAGACGCGTGCGACGCCCGGCGTGTAGGCCATCGAGAGGTCGTCGCGCGTCTTGAGCGGGTGCTTGTTCTGCTGTTCGATCTTGCCACCCACGTGCAGCAGGAACGTGCGGTCGGTCGTGTCGATGACCTCCACGCCCGCGAGCGCGGCGATCGCCGCGATTATCTGCTCCCAGTGTTCCTGGCTCGATGCGTCGACGACGATGTCGCGCAGGCTGTGCGGGCCATCGACCTCGACGAGGTCCACCGCGCCCACCATCCCGCCGGCCTTGCCGATCGCGCTCGTCAGCAGCCCCAGCGCGCCGTGCGCGTCGTCGATCTTGACGCGGATCGTGAGGCTGTACTGCGCGCTCGGTGTGGCGCTCACTGAAGGACTCCTCCGTAGTTGGGCGGCACGGCATGTTAGGCGGAAGGCGAGTGACGCCGCGCGACCGTCGCATATCTCTTTGCACGCGCGCTCCGGCCACCGGCTCCGCGCGCGTCCTCGTAGAGTGAGCGGTCAATGGCGAGCAGCGGCACACGCGCGAAGGCCCCGGCGGCCGATCCGTCGACCATCCAGCGGCGCCTGTTCCTGATCGACGGGCCGAGCCTCGTGTACCGCGCGTTCTTCGCGCTGCCGGAGTCGATCGCGACGTCCACCGGTGTGCCCACCAACGCGATCTTCGGCTTCGCCTCGATGCTCGTGAAGATCGTCACCGAGTACGGTGTGTGCCCGACGGTCGTCGCGTGGGACGCCGGCAGCTCGGGCCGCACCGAGGTGTTCGCCGACTACAAGTCCCAGCGCCGCTCTAGGCCGGACCTGCTCAAGCAGCAGTGGCCGGCGATGGAACCGCTGGTCGAGGCGTTCGGCTACAGCAACGTGCGCGTCGAGGGCTACGAGGCCGACGACGTGATCGCCTCGCTCGTCGATCGCGCGCTGAACGCAGATCCGCCGGTGCCCGTGATGATCGTGACCGGCGACCGCGACGCCTTCCAGCTGATCGACGATGACGGGCTCGTGAAGGTGATGGCGACGGCCCGCGGTATAACCGACACCAAGATCTACGATCGCCAGGCGGTGATCGACCGCTACGGCATCTCGCCCGAGGCGATCCCCGACTTCTACGGCCTGAAGGGCGACACCTCCGACAACATCCCCGGGGTTCCGGGGATCGGCGACAAGACGGCCAGCGAGCTGCTGCAGAGCTACGGCTCGCTGGAGGAGGTGCTCGCGCACGTCGACGAGATCAAAGGCGCCAAGCGCAAACAGAACCTGCTCGAGCATGCCGAGGACGCCCGCGTGTCGAAGCGACTGGCGACCGTCCAGCGCGACGTCGCCGTCGACTTCGACATGGCGGCCGAGTCCGTGCGCGAGCCCGACCGCTCGCGCGTGCGCGAGGTCTTTCGCGAGTACGAGCTGCGCGATCCGCTGCGCCGTCTCGAGGAGGCGCTGGGCGACCCCGAGCTGGCCGCCCCGGCGCCCGCCGCCGAGCTCCGGCTCAGCGGACGCGTGCGCTCAGGCGCGCCGGCCGACATCGCGCGCTTCGGCGACGCCGACGCCGAGTTGCATGTCGTCGCGCGGGAGACCGAGGCGCCAGAGGGCGCGTTGTTCGCCGATGGCCCTCCGTGGCGCTTCGCCGTGGCTGTCGAGCGCGAGGTGCTCGCGGGCGACTGCGCCGGTCCCGAGGAGGTCGTCGCGGCCTGCGCCGAGCGCGCGCTCGTCGCGCACGACGCCAAGGCGCTCGGGCTGGTGGCCCCGGGGCTCACGCATGACACGCTCCTCGGCGCCTACCTGCTCGAGCCTGCTCGACGCGGATATCCCTTCGCGGAGCTGTGCGAGGAGCGCGGCCTGGCAACCGACGTCGATGACCCGCTCGCCGCCGACGCGATCATGCTCGGCGCGCTGGCCGACTGGCAGCGTGAGCAGATCGCCGAGCGTGGGCTGCAGGAGGTGATGCGCGAGATCGAGCTGCCGCTCGTGGCGGTGCTGCGCGATATGGAGCTGCTCGGAGTGCGCCTGAACCTCGAACGCCTGACGGAGATCACCGGGCGCGTGCGCGAGGAGCTCGCCGCTCTCGAAGCCGACATCTTTGCGTTGGCCGAGGAGGAGTTCCTGATCTCCTCGCCGCAGCAGCTCGGCGAGATCCTCTTCGAGAAGCTCGGCCTGTCGCGCAAGCGCCGCGGCAAGACCGGCTTCTCGACCGATGCGCGCGTGCTGCAGGCGATCCGCGCCGAGCATGAGGTCGTGCCGAAGATCGAGCGCTGGCGCGAGCTCTCGACGCTCACCAAGACCTACCTCGACGTGCTGCCGCAGGTCGTCGACGAGCGCTCGCGCATCCACACCACCTTCCTCCAGGCCGGAGCCCAGACGGGCCGGCTGGCCAGCACCAACCCGAACATGCAGAACGTCCCCGTCCGCACCCCGCTCGGGCGCGAGATCCGCGGCTGCTTCGAGGCCGAGCCTCACAACGTGCTGATCTCCGCCGACTACTCGCAGATCGAGCTGCGCGTGCTCGCGCACGCGGCCGATGAGCCGGTGCTCAGGGAGATCTTCAAGCGCGACGAAGACGTCCACACAGCGACCGCCTCGCAGGTCTTCTCGGCGGCCGCCGAGCAGATCGATCCGGGCATGCGCTCGAAGGCCAAGATGATCAACTACGGGATCGTCTACGGGCTCTCCGACTACGGCCTGGCCGACCGCTTGAACATCCCCCGCGAGGAGGCCAAGACTTTCATCGACGCATACCTGGAGCGCTTCCCGCGCGTCGCGGCGTTCATCGCCGAGACGATCGAGCGCGCCAAGCAGGAGGGCTACGTGAAGACCCTCTGGGGACGTCGCCGACAGATCCCCGAGCTGCAGGCGCGCAACTACCAGGTGCGCACGCTCGGCGAGCGCTTGGCCGTCAACACGGTGATCCAGGGCACGGCCGCGGACATCATCAAGCTCGCGATGGTCCGCTGCCACGAGGCTCTGGCGCAGTCCGAGCTGCAGACGCGCCTGCTCCTGACGATCCACGACGAGCTGCTGTTCGAAGGTCCGCCCTCGGAGGAGGGCGCTGCACGCGAGCTGATCGAGCGCGAGATGTGCGGCGTGTGGGACCGCGATCCGCCACTCGCCGTCGACATCGGCGTGGGGCAGAACTGGTTGGAGGCGAAGTGACGGTGGTCGCGAGGTGAGCGTGAGCGGCGAAATGAGCGCGCAGGGGAGGGCGTTCGCATGAGCCGTGCGCTGGCGGTGCTGCTGGGCGTGGGCGCGGGCTGCCTGGTCGGCATGCAGGCGCCGATCAACTCGCGCCTGGGCAAGACGGTGGGCTCGACCGAGGCCGCCACGATCTCCTTCCTCGTCGGCACGGTCGCGCTCGTGCTGATCCTCCTCGTCGTGCGCGGAGGGGTGGGAAACCTCGGAGACGTCGGTCGCGCGCCGTGGTGGGCGCTCGTCGGCGGGCTGCTAGGCGCCGTCTACGTGAGCGTCGCCCTCGTCGCCGTGCGCACGCTCGGCGCAAGCGGTCTGACCGCCGTCGTAATCGCCGGGCAGCTGCTGATCTCGGTCGCGATCGACCGCTTCGGCTTGCTCGGCATCGCAAAGCAACAGATCGGCGTCTCGCGCGTGATCGGGCTGGTGCTGCTCGTCGCCGGCGTCGCGCTCGTCGTGCGCAAGTAGCGAGCGCGCGTCGTGCCCCACGAGCATGGTCCTCAGCCGAGCGCCGTGCGGAACCCCTCGCGCCAGCTCGCATGGCGTGGCGAGAAGCCGAGCTCCGCTCGGGCGCGGGCGTTGGAGGCTCCCTGCGCGCGAGTCATCGTCATCAGGCCGTACTCGCCGGCGAGCGGGCGCGCCAGCCACGCCGGGACGCCGCGCGGCGGCTTGGCGCCGAGCGCGTCCGCGAGCGCCGGGATCCATTGGCGTACGGCCGCCGGCTCGTCGTCGACGACGTTGTAGACAACGCCCGGCTCGCCACGCGTCAACGCGGTCGCGGTCGCATGCGCGGCGTCCTGCACGTGGATGAACGACCACACGCCGTGGCCGCCGCCGACGATCGGCAGCCGCCGCCGCGCGACGTCCTGCCCGACCGACCCATTCGCGGAGATCGACGTGGCGGGGCCGTAGAAGTAGCCATAGCGGAGCACCAGCCCGCCCGCGCCGAGCGTGGTGCGCTCCAGCTCGGCGATCGCCTCGGCGGAGCGCTTGAACTGCCCCGGAGGGTCGACGATCAGCGGATCGTCCTCGCCGTGCACGGTGCCCGGCGGTCCAGGCTCGTAGGCGAACGCGATGCTCTGGGCGATGATCCGCTCGGCGCCGGCCGCGCGGGCGGCGCCCACGAGGTTGCTCGTGCCCTCCGTGCGCAGGCGATCGGTGAGCAGGAAGTCGCGCACGATCTTGCGCGGGTCCAGGCGCGGCGGAATCGCCGTGAGCTGGTGGATGACCGCCTGCGGCCGGGCGTCTGCGACGGCTCGCATCACCGCGCCCGAGTCGAGCGCGTCGGCGATGGCGGCCTCGGCGCCCGCGGCGCGCAACGCTTCGGCCTTCTCCGCCGAGCGGGTCATGCCCGTCACCCGATGGCCTTCGGCGAGCAGCAGCGGCACCAGCTGGCGACCGATCGCGCCGGTCGCGCCGGCCAGGAAGACCCTCACGCGGCGGCGACCGGGCTGGCGGGCGCGTCGCGTTGCGCGGGCTCGCCCGCGACCTCGGGAACCGCGCACACCAATCCCTCGCTGAAGCCGGCCGGCGTCATGTCGAAGGCGCTGTTGAAGCGCGCGCGCATGTTCTCCAGCGCGATCACGTTCGTCAGCTCGACCATTTGGCGCTCGTCGAAGTGCTCGCGCAGGGCCGCGAACAGCGTGTCGTCCACCGTCGTCGGACTGCGGCTCATGGCGGTGGCGTAGTCGAGCACGAGACGCTCGAGCTCGGAGAACTCCTCGCTATCGCGATAGCTGGGCAGCGCGAGCAGCTGCTGCTCGGTGACGCCGGCGTCGCGCGCGATCGAGGACGCGATGTCGCAGCAGAACTCGCAGTTGACGACCGCCGCGGCCTTCGTCTCGGCGAGCACCTTCAGGCGCTCCTCGACGCGCTGCTGCCTGGCGGTCGCCTTCTCGAAGGCGCCGTAGCCGATCAACAGCTGGGGCGCGTGCGCGTAGACGGCGACCGGATCGACGTCGCGGCCGAGCTCGCGCCGCGAGAGCCTGTAGATGAGTCGCACGAGCGGGCCCGCTTCGCGCTTGGACTTTCCTTCGATCCTGGTCATCGCTGCACCTCCAATGGTCGCATTGACTCGCGCGCGAGCCATGCCAGCAGGGCGGTCGCGAGCGCGAGCGAGATGAAGTCCGCCGGGCCCAGCCAGTGGGGATGGGCGGCGCCGATGTCTGCCAGGTGGTTGATCGCGTGCAGCGCGAACTGGAGCGCGACGCAGCAGAGGATCGGCGTCCGCCAGCCCACGCGCCAGTAGGCGATCGCGAGCGACACGCCGAACGCCATGTTGAACGTCGCCGTGTCTCTCAGGTAGTGGTCGTTCTGCACGCCGAACGGCCCGATGTTCGTGAAGAACGCATGCGGTGCGAAGATCATCAGGGCGGCGATCACGAAGTGATAGGCGGCGAACGCGAGCAGGCCCGCGCCCACGACCGACACGCCCCGAACTGCAGAAGCGCCTCCTGTGCGGACGGTTGACATGCCCGCTACGCTAGCCGAGAGGTGGTTCCCAAACAATGACCAGTTTGGCTACCGAAGTGGGTACCAGTTATGGCCCTGAGCTGCTCATCCGGCTGCGCGGAGGGCGGCGGCGCGCGCAGTTGGAGGACCGTCTGCGCGAGCTGGTGCGCGACGGCACGCTCGCCGCGGGCAGCCGCATGCCCTCCTCGCGTGCGCTGGCCGGCGACCTGGGCGTCTCGCGGCGGCTCGTCGTGGAGGCCTATGCGCAGCTGCTCGCCGAGGGCTATCTCGTGGCGCGCCAGGGCGCAGGCACGTATGTGGCGGCCACGGCGGTCGCCACGAACGGCACCTCCGCGCAGCCGCCCTCGCGCGCGCTGCAGTTCGACTTCTTCCCCGGCGCACCCGATCTGGCCTCGTTCCCGCGCACGCTGTGGCTGCGTGCGATGCGCGACGTGCTGCGCTCGGCGCCGGACAGCGCGTTCGCCTATCCGGATGCACGTGGAGCGCTCGAGCTGCGCCGCGCGCTCTGCTCGTACCTGCGGCGCGTGCGCGGGGTGGTCGTCGATCCGGACTCGATCGTCGTGTGCGCCGGCGCGACGCAGGGCCTCGCGCTGCTCGGGCGGGCGCTGGCCGCGGCGGGAACGACGGCGATCGACGTGGAGGACCCGGGACTGCCGCCGCACCGCGCGGTGCTCTCATACGCCGGCCTGCAGGTGCGCGGCGTGCCGGTCGACGAGCAGGGCGTCGAGGTCGCCGCGCTGCGCGCGTCCGTCGTCCTGACGACCCCCGCGCACCAGTGCCCGACCGGCGTCGTGCTCTCGCCCGGCCGGCGGGGGGCGCTCATGCAGTGGGCGCGCGCGGGGGGGCTGGTGATCGAGGACGACTACGACGCGGAGTTCCGCTATGACCGCGCGCCGCTGGGCGCGCTGCAGGGCTTGGCGCCCGATCGCGTGGTGTACCTGGGGACAGCCTCAAAGACGCTCGCGCCCGGCCTGCGGCTCGGCTGGCTCGTGCTGCCAGCGTCGCTGATCGACGCCGTGACGGAGGCGAAGACCCTCGACGACCTGGGCAGCTCGACGCTCGAGCAACTGGTGCTCGCGCGGCTGCTCGAGACCTCCGCGTACGACCGCCACCTGCGACAGGCGCGCAGGCGCAACCGCGCTCGCCGCGACGCGCTGATCGACGCCGTCGCCGCCGACATGCCACAGGCGCGCGTGAGCGGCATCTCCGCCGGGCTGCACGCGCTCGTGCGGCTGCCGCGGGCGGTCGACCTGCAGGCCCTCCTGAGCGCTTCATGGGAGCGCTCGCTTGGTATCTACCCTCTGAACCTTCACCGGATCGACCCGACGGGCGCCGCGGATGCGCTCGTGATGGGCTACGCCAGCCTTCCCGAGCCCGCGATCGAGGAGGGGGTTCGCAGGCTCTCCGAGGTCCTCGATGAGCTCTGAGGAGGTGCGCAGGAGATGACTGACGGGACACGATCGGGTGCCGGCAGGACACCACGCGGAGAGACGCCGGCCGGCCGGACGGCCGCCCCGCGGCCTCGTGCGCGCCCGGTGCCCGGGCGGCGGCTGCCGGGTGCGCTGTTCGGGGCACGCATGGCCGCGCGCACGGCTCCGCGCGGCGTGCTGGAGGTCGCGACGGCGGCGCGCACGGGGTCGCTGCAGGAGCTCGCACGCGCCAAGCGCACGCTGCTGATCAGCTTCCGCCGCGATGGGACGCCGGTGCCGACGCCCGTCTGGGCGGCGCCCGCCGGCGGGGTGCTGTACGTGCGCTCGGAGCGCAGCTCGGGCAAGGTCAAGCGCCTGCGCAACGACGCGCGCCTGCTGCTCGCGCCGTGCACGTTGCGCGGCGAGCCGCTCGGGGCGCCGCTGGAGGCGCGCGGCAGGGTGCTCGAGCCCGACGAGGAGGCGCTCGCCGAGCGGGCGCTCGCGCGGCGCTACGGCATCGGTCGCGCGCTGTTCGAGCGCGCGATGGATGAGCTGCGCGTGGCTATGTGCTTCCTCGAGCTGACGCCCGGAGCGTGGGAGGGCGAGCGTTAGCCGCAGAGACCGCGTCAGGCCGACGCGGGAGCGTTGGCCGTCAGGGCGGCCAGGCGCGAGCGCGTCAGCGCGCGCGGGCCATCGGCTACGAACGACGGCGGCGCGATCGCCAGGTACTGGTCGAACACGAACCCGCACAGGCGCCGGTTCTCGAAGCAGCGGATGAGCGCTGTGAGCGAGCGGCTCGGGGTGATTCGCCCCACTGCCTGCTGCACGCGCAGCATCCAACCGAACTTCCTCGCGTGGGCAGCCGAGAACGCACCGTAGCGCGCGAGCGCCTGCTCGCGCGTGCGGCGCCCCTCGAGCACCGCGCGCAGCTCGCGACCGCAGGCCAGGCCGAAGTACAGCGCCGTGCGGATGCCCTCGGCGGTCAGCGGAATGCAATGCCCAGCCGAGTCTCCGACGAAGAACACGCCGTCCTCGACGGCCGGACGCAGCTGATGCGGAATCCAGTTGCCCTGGTAACGCTCGGCTGGCAAGCTGAGGTCGCGCGCCAGGCGAACCGTGGGCTCCTTGACGTGGTGCGAGGGCCAGAAGGAGCCGACGCCGACGCGCAGCTCGTTCTCGGCGGGAAAGCTCCACGAGTAACCGGCTCGCACGTAGCGGGGATCGACCCACAGCTCGAGCTCCTCGCCACGGCCCTCCGGGTGGACCTCCAGGCCGCGCGAGAGGCGGGCGTTCGGCGGCTGGATCGTCGGGCCGCTCGAGAGCATGCGCCGCCAGCCGAGGGCGTCGACGAGCAGCGGCGCGCTCAAGTCTCCGCGATCGGTGTGCACGGTCGTGCCGTCCCTGCCGGTCACGGTGGCCGTCTCGAACTCCAGCTCGCCGTCGTCGGCCTGCTCCCACAGCAGCGCGCACAGCTCGCGGTAGTCGAACGTCGAGAACGACCACGGCAACGACCAGCGGGAAGTGTGAAAAGGCGTGTGCACGACGAGCTCGTCGAAGCTCTGGCGATGGGAGCCCTGAAGCTCGAGGGCGTTCAGCCAGCGCGTCGGCATCGCACAGGCCGAGGTCTGACGCTCGCCGATCTCGTAGCGATCGATCACGAGCACCCGCGCTCCCACGCCGGCCAGCTCACGGGCGATCGCCAGGCCGCCGAAGCTGGCGCCGCACACCAGGACCTCGCAGTCGCGCTCCAGTCGGGTACGCTGCGCTCCCCGCGTCGTGGCTCGTACAGGCATCTGCCCAGCAATGATACGGCTGCGCTAGGCTTCGCCGGTGCAAACGGTGATGGAGAATCCTCAAGCCCGGGTGGTCGAGGGGTCCAACGGACTCCTGCTGGAGGTCGACGGCGCGATCGTCCCCAACTACGAGGCCACCTTCCGCACGATCGAGGAGGGGGAGGTCGTCACCGGCCACGTCGTGCGCATCGACAAGGACGAGGTGCTCGTCGACATCGGCTACAAGTCCGAGGGCGTCATCCCCGCCAACGAGCTGTCGATCCGCAAGTCCGTCGACCCGCAGGACGAGGTGCACCTCGGCGAGGAGGTCGACGCGATCGTCATGACGAAGGAGGACCAGGACGGTCGCCTGATCATGTCCAAGAAGCGCGCCCGCTTCGAGAAGGCCTGGCGGCGCATCGAAACGGCGGCCGAGTCGGGCGAGCCGGTCGAGGGCACGGTCATCGAGGTCGTCAAGGGAGGACTGATTATTGATCTCGGCGTGCGTGGTTTCCTTCCCGCATCGCTTGTCGACATCCGGCGCGTTCCCAACCTCGACGAGTACATGGGCACCAAGATCGAGACGAAGGTGATCGAGCTCAACCGCTCGCGCAACAACGTCGTTCTCTCCCGTCGAGCGGTGCTCGAGGAGGAGCGCAAGGAGGTCCGCCAGCAGATCCTCGACCGCCTGCAGCCAGGGCTGGTCGTCGAGGGTCAGATCTCGAACATCGTCGACTTCGGCGCGTTCGTCGACCTGGACGGGATCGACGGCCTGATCCACATCTCCGAGCTGTCCTGGTCGCACGTCAACCACCCGAGCGAGATCCTCACGATCGGCGACACCGTGAAGGTCAAGGTGCTGGACATCGATCGCGAGCGCCAGCGCATCTCGCTGGGCCTCAAGCAGACGCAGGAGGATCCCTGGCAGCGGATCGTCGACACCTACAGCGTCGGCGACGAGCTCGCGGGGAAGGTCACGAAGGTCGTCACGTTCGGCGCGTTCGTGGAGATCCTCGACGGCGTCGAGGGACTCGTGCACATCTCCGAGCTCGCGCCGCACCACGTCGAGAGCCCGCGGGAGATCGTCCACCCCGGTGACGAGATCAGGGTGAAGATCCTCGAGATCGACTCCGAGCGTCGACGCCTCTCGCTGTCGGCCAAGCGCGTCGAGGATCAGATCCTGCCGGTCTCGCGCCCGGGCGAGCCCGACACCGCGCCGGCCGATGCGAGCGAGGACGAGGCGGCGCAGGACGCGCTCGAGGCCCCCGACGCGCAGGCCGACGAGACGGCGGAGGCCCAGGCGCCCGAGGTGGCCGCCCCGGCGGACGTCGCCGAGCAGCCGGCCGCGGCCGAGGTCGCGGAGGCCACGGAGACCGCCGAGACCGCCGACGCGCCCGAGTCGGACGAGGCCACGGCAGCGGAGCCGCCACCGGAGCCGGCCGCGGAGGCCGGCGAGGCGCCGACGGCCGCTGCGACGGATGACTCAGCGGTGGATGGCGAGCAGCCGTCGGCCGACGCTGACGGGGCCGATCAGGGCTCCGAGCCGGCGGCCGAGCCAGCCCAGGACTGACGCCGTCTGAGCGACGCCGAGCGCGAGCAGTCGATGGTGCCGTTCGTCGGTCTGACCGGTGGCATGGGGGCGGGCAAGTCGACGGCCCTGTCGGCGCTGCGGCGACTGGGCGCAGATGTGCTCTCCAGCGACGCGGTCGTGCACGAGCTGTACGCGGGCGAGCAGCTGCGGGACGCGGTCGTCGCCCGCTGGGGGCCCGAGGTGGCGCCGGGTGGCATCGTCGACCGCGCGGCGGTGGCCGAGCGGGCGTTCGCGAGCCCCGCGGAGCGCGCATGGCTGGAGTGCCTGTTGTGGCCGATGGTCGGTGCGCGCGTGGCCGAGTGGCTCGCTGCGGTGCGCGCCGCGGGCCACGGTCGGACGGCGCCGCCGCGCGCCGCAGTCGTCGAGGTGCCGCTGCTGTTCGAGGCGGGCCTCGACGGGCTGTACGATGCGACGATCGCGGTGATCGCCGACGAGCGGGTGCGCAGCGAGCGAGCCGCCGCGCGCGGACACACGTCGGCGGACGAGCGCTCGGCGCGCCAGCTTCCGCAGGACACGAAGGCGCAGCGGGCGACGTACGTCGTGCGCAACGACGGCAGCGAGGAGGATCTGCAGCGCGAGTTGTCGGCCGTTCTTGACAAGCTAGGAGGATGAGCCGGCAAACGGCCATCGGCCGGCGAGCGGTCAGGCGAGTGAACCTCAGCCGGCGAGCGCTTGGGACGCTCGCCGCGCTCGCGCTGACCGCCCTGTTGATCGTGCTGATCGCCTCGGAGGTCAACCACGCCGTGAGCAAGCTCGGGCTGCCGCTCACGAACGCCGACGTGATCCGCACGCAGGGGGCCCTGAAGCGCCTTGACCCGGCGCTGATCGCCGCCGTGATCTACGCCGAGACGAAATTCAACCCGCGCGCGTCATCGGCCGGGGCCGAGGGGCTCATGCAGATCCTGCCGGAAACGGCGTACTTCATCGCGCACCGTTCGGGAGGCAGCCGCTTCACGGCCAGCGACCTGGCCACGCCGAGCATCAACGTGGCCTACGGCAGCTACTACCTGCGCTACCTGCTCGACCACTACGACGGACAGGAGATGCTCGCAGTGGCGGCCTACAACGGCGGCCTGGCGAACGTCGATCACTGGGTCGCACAGGCGCGCGCGAAGGGCGGGCGGCTGACGATCGCGGCGATTCCCTTCCCCGAGACGCGCGCGTACGTCGAACGCGTCCTGAACGCCCAGCGGGACTACCGCGCGGTGTATGCGCGCCAGCTCGGCTTGGAGTAGGCGCTCGCTACGGTAGAGAGCGATGCCGGACTTCAAGCTCGACCCTGTTTTCACGCCGACGGCCGACCAGCCGGCGGCGATCGCCGCGTTGGCCGAGGGCGTCGAGGCGGGCGAGCGCTTCCAGACGCTGCTGGGGGCGACGGGCACGGGCAAGACGATGGCGATGGCCGGTGTGATCGAGGCGGTGCAGCGCCCAACGCTGGTGATCGCCCACAACAAGACGCTCGCGGCGCAGCTGTGCAACGAGTTCCGCACGTTCTTCCCCGACAACGCGGTCGAGTACTTCGTGTCGTACTACGACTACTACCAGCCGGAGGCGTACGTGCCCAGCCGCGACCTGTACATCGAGAAGGACTCGGCCATCAACCAGGAGGTCGATCGGCTGCGCCACGCGGCGACCGCCGCCGTGTTCGCGCGCCGCGACGTGGTCATCGTGGCGTCGGTCTCATGCATCTTCGGCCTCGGCTCGCCGGAGACTTACGAGATGAACATGCAGATCCTCAACCGCGGACAGGAAATCGACCGCGACGAGCTCCTGCGCAAGCTCGTGTCGATCCAGTACCAGCGCAACGACACCGTCCTGTCGCGCGGGACCTTTCGCGTGCGCGGCGAGACGCTGGAGGTATTTCCGGCATACGCCCAGACGGCTTTCCGGGCGACGCTGTTCGGCGACGAGGTCGAGCGCCTGCAGCACTTCGACCCCCTGACGGGCGAGCTGCTGGAGGACGACCTGGAGCACGTGGCGATCTGGCCGGCGACGCACTACAACGTCAAGGAAGGCACGATCGAGGACGGCGTGGAGGCGATCGGCGCAGAACTGAACCTGCGCTGCGAGCAGCTGGAGTCCGAGGGCAAGCTGCTCGAGTCGCACCGCCTGCGCCAGCGCACGCAGTACGACATGGAGATGCTGCGCGAGATGGGCTTCTGCTCGGGCATCGAGAACTACTCGCGGATCCTCGACAAACGCCAGCCGGGCGAGCGGCCCTATTGCCTGATCGACTACTACCCGAAGGACTTCGTGTGCTTCATCGACGAGTCCCACCAGACCGTCCCGCAGATCGGCGGCATGTTCGAGGGCGACCGCTCGCGCAAGCAGACGCTCGTCGAGTACGGCTTCCGCCTGCCGAGCGCGCTCGACAACCGCCCGCAGCGCTTCGAGGAGTTCCTCTCGATCACGCCGCAGCTGCTGTTCGTCTCCGCGACGCCCGGCGAGTACGAGCGCGCGCAGTCCACGCGCGTTGTCGAGCAGATCGTCCGTCCGACCGGGATCGTCGACCCGCGAGTCGAGGTG
>DATHGU010000267.1:0-3262 GCA_035317495.1 Solirubrobacteraceae bacterium | reverse complement strand
CACGGCGCAGGTGGCGGCGCGGGCCGGGGCGGAGGTGTGGCAGGAGCACGAGCTGCTGCCGTCGTTCGGGGCGGTGCTCGGCAAGGGCGACGCGATGTGGCGCGCGCTGTCGGTGCTGGGCGGCGAGCTGGTGTGCTTTCTGGACGCCGACACGCAGGGCTTCTCGGCGCATTTCGCGACCGGCCTGCTCGGTCCGCTGGTGTGCGAGCCGGCCGTGTCGTTCGTGAAGGCCTTCTACCGACGTCCGCTCGTTCACGGTGCGGACGGGGAAGGCGGAGGTCGCGTGAACCACCTCACGACGCGCCCGGCGCTGGAGCTGTTCTACCCGGAGCTCGCGCAGGTGCGCCAGCCGCTGGCGGGCGAGGTCGCGGCGCGCCGCGAGCTGCTCGAGCGGTTGCCGTTCGCTACGGGCTACGGCGTGGAGATCGCGATGCTGATCGACGTCTGGCGGCAGGTCGGGCCGGCGGGGATCGTGCAGGTGGACCTGGAGGAGCACCGCAACCGACACCAGCCGCTGTCGGCGCTCGCGCCGATGGCCTTGACGGTGCTCGCGACGATCGCCCGGCGGCTCGAGCAGGAGGGACGTCTGGAGCGCGTGCCGCTTGAGCATGCGCCGCTCGAGCGCCCATCGCTGGCGAGCATCAGGGTGACGTGAGCGTCGCGGTCGCATGAGCACGCGTTGCGCGTACGTCGACCTGGACGGAACGCTGCTCGGGCGCGGCGCGTCGTTGCTGCACGACGGGGAGGGAGCGATCTCGATCGATGGCGTGCGCGCGGTGCAGGCGTGCCTGCGTGCCGATGTCGAGGTCGTGTTGATGTCGGGAAGGAGGCGCGCGCAGGTGTTCGAGGATGCCCGGCTGCTCGGCCAGAGCTCGTACATCTACGAGGCGGGGGCGTGCGTGGTGTTGGATGGGGAGGAGCATTGGCTGACCGGCGACCTGTTGCCGGGCGAGCTGACGATCGCCGAGCAGATCGAGGCCTCGGGCGCGCCGGAGTTGCTGCTCGAGCACTACGCGGGACGCCTGGAGTACCACGAGCCGTGGCATCTGCAGCGGGAGGTCTCGCACCTGTTCCGCGGCCTGGTGGACGCCTCGGAGGTCGACCGCCTGCTCGCGGAGCGCGGCCACGGAGGCCTGCGGCTGGTGGACAACGGCGTCGTCAATCGCCGCTCGGACGCGCTCGCGGAGCTGGCGCACGTGCGCGGCTACCACCTCGTGCCGATTGGCGCCTCGAAGGCCGGCGCGGTGGCCTTTCACCGCCGGATGCGCGGCTACGCGCGCGAGGAGACCTTCGCCGTGGGCGACTCGCGCGAGGATCTGGCGTGCGCCGTGCACGTCGAGGCCTTCTGGCTGGTCGCCAACGCGGTCCAGCGGGACCCCTCGATACGCGAGGCGGTGACGGCGTTCGAGAACGTGCGCGTCACGGAGGCCGGCTACGGCAAGGGCGTGTACGAGGCGGTCGTGAACACGCTGTTGAGCGCACCCTCCTGATCGGCTGGCCGCCGGGCCGACCGGCTATGTGGCGCCTGCCCGTTCGCTAGCGTTCCCGCCGGTGAGCCCGAAGATCGGCCGGTTCCTTCGACCGCTAGCTGTCTGCGTAATCCTCGTGTCGGGGCCGATGGGTCTTCTCGCCGCGGGCGGCGAGGCTGCCGGGCCGCAAACGGACGCCGGTAGGCAGCTGATCTCACCCGTATCGCTCAGCGAACAGGCGACGCTGCTCATCACGAGGACGGTCGCCGAATGGCCTCGACACGAGTTGGAGGACGGGCGGTTGGTCGATCCCGTGATCGGACCCGTGATATCCAGCTACGGGTCGGCGATGACGGGCCAGGCGATGGTCGAAGTGGGCGCCGCCGGCGTGGGACCTGCGGGCGGGCCGGCGAACGAAGCGCTGATCGGGGATGGGCTGCGCGCGGAGCTTTCACAGACGTCTCGCTCGAACCAGGGCGGCTTCGAGCTGCTGGCACTGGCCGAGGGCTTCACGTGGAACGAACGGCACCTCGCGAGCAATCCGGCCTGGAAGGCGGCGCGCGGAGCCATTGCGGAATTCCTGCGGGCTCATGGGCCGCTGGTCTCGAGCGACGCTGGCCTGTGCTACTCGAGCGCGGACTGCTACGACAACCTCAAGCTCGTCGCGGGGTTGGCCGATCTCGCGTTGGTGTCGACCGGTCTGACGAGTCCGGCGCCTGCCAGCCTGGTCTACAACCGAACGGGCCTGCGCCGCAAAGCGCTCGGCTTTCTTGCCCAAGCCGCGGCAAACACCGGGACCGACGCTCGCCGCGTGGGCGAGCGGGTGAGCTTTGGCGACGCGGGGATACTCAGCGATCCGACCAAGAACCCGCTCGCCTATCACGCGCTCTCCACGATGATGCTCGGACACGCTCTCGTGTCGCTGGGCCGAACGACGCCCGCGCGCGCTCGGGCCGCGTTCTTTCGATCTGCGCGGACGCTCGTTGGACTCATGGCACCGGACGGGAACGTGGCCTACGTTGGGCGCGGGCAGGGGCAGGTCTGGACTGTCGCCGCGACCGTGGACGCGCTCGCGATCGCCGCGTCGAGGACGAACAGCCCGACCTGGCGCGGTCGCTACCTGGTCGGGGCAGCGCTCGCCATAAGGCGGCTTCAGGCGGTCTATCCGGTCGGGTCGTGGGGGTTGGCGCTGGTCCCCCGTCTCGCCGGTGAACCGGGCGGCAACTACGAGGGGATCGACGGGTACGCGAACAGCGTTTCGTACAACGGCCTGGCACTGTGGGCGCTCGTGGACGCGACGCGAGCCCTCGCAGGCGTTCCCGCGACCGTCGTTCAACCGCTCCCCGCCACCACGAACGGAGTGTTCCTCGACCCCTCCCATACGAAGTTCGCGACGGTCACCAATGGCAGCCTCTGGTTTGCGATCCACGGCACCGACAGCGATCCCGCCGACGCGCGCTATGACTTCGGACTGGCGGCCGCCGAGAAACGTGACGGGTCAGGCTGGAGGACGGTGCTCCCGTACCGCCCGCTGACATTCAGGCCAACGACCGGCGGGCCGGCCTTGCTGGTCGGCGGACGGGCGCTCTTTCCGATTGGCAGGAGAATCACCGCGAAGCGGAGCGGTGAAGTGGTGATTCGCGGGGGATGGGGGACACCCGGCAGGGTGGCTCCGCGCGTTCGCTTCGGCACTATTTGGACCTATCGCGCTACTCCTGCCTTGGACGGGGTCACGCTGACGTTCAGGGGGCGACCCCACCGTACGTATCAGTTCGAGGTTTGGTATGCGCTCG
>DATHGU010000266.1:0-7589 GCA_035317495.1 Solirubrobacteraceae bacterium | reverse complement strand
GTGAATGTTAGCATACGCCTGACATACTCGCTGGCCGCGGCACAGGCCAACGACGCGCGGGGGCGGGACTGCCGGGGCGGGACTGCCACTAGCGCTCTGCGGCCCGCTGTCGCCGCAGCTCGGCCAGCAGCAGCTTCGAGTGCATCGCGCCGAGCAGCTCGCGCAGCGGCTCGACGCCGGCGGCGACGATCTCCATCGCCCGCTCGACCTCGACCTCGCCGGCGAGCCGCTCGAGCAGCGCCCGCACCTCGGCCTGCACGAGCGGTTCGAGCGCCTCGCGGTAGCGCAGCGTGTCGTACACGGTGAAGCCGAGCGCCTCCTCGTAGCCGCCCGCGCGAAAGCTGGCGATCGCCTCGATGATCTTCACGTCGTCCTGGTCATAGCCGTTGCGGTTGGGGCTCAGCACGCCGATCTCCGCGAGCCGCTGGAGCACGTTGCGGGGGATCTCGTAGCGTTCGCGCACGGCCTTCAGCGACACGCGCGTTGAGTCATCCGCGCTGGCCAGCGCGCGCTCGAGGATCCGGTCCTCGAGCTCGATCAGGGCGTGCACGCGCTCCGGATCCTCCTCCAGGGCGCCCTTGATCACGCGCAGCGGCATGAAGCGCTTCTCCTGCAGGCGCTTGATCAGCTCGATGCGCTCGACGTACTCGGGCGGGTAGTAGGCCATGTTGCGGCTCGTCCTGACGATGTCCGCGCCTTCGCCGAGCAGCCCCTCGCGCAGGTAGTAGCGGATCGTCCCGGCGCTCACGCCCGAGCGCTCGGCCAGCTCGCTCATCTTCAGCAGCGGCCGATCGAGCGAAGCATCCCCGCTGACGCCTACCGTCGTGCTCATGCCTGTCCTCCCGCCCTCACACCTGGAAGGAGACGTCCTGGGCGTTCCCCGCCGGCCCCGCGACCGCCCCGTCCGCCAGCAGCTCGGCGACCTGCGCCTCGCTGTAGCCGGCCGCCAGCAGCACCTCCTCGGTGTGCTCGCCGAGCGCCGGACCGGGCAGGCGTGCGTGCTCGCCCGGCGTGCGCGTCAGCTTCACCGGCAGGCCGAGCTGGCGAACGGCCTGCGCGGCGCCGGGCTGCTCGATCTCGACGACCATCTCGCGCTCCCGCACGAGCTCGGAGGAGAGCGCCTCGTCGAGCTCGAGCACCGGCTCCAGGCAGCAGTCGTTCTCGCGCGCGAAGGCCTCCCACTGCTCGCGCGTGCGCCCCTTGAAGATCTCCTGCACCTGGCGGTGGGCGCCCGAGCCCGGCCGCTCGAACTGCACGGGAATCAGATCCTCGCGGTCTACGCCGCGGCAGAAGCCCTGCCAGAACTTCGGCTCGAGCGCGCCGAGCGTGACCCACCCGTCGGCACACTCGTACGGCCGGTAGCAGATCAGCGAGCCGGCGAGCGGCAGGTCGCCGCGGTGCGGGACGTTGCCGTCGGCGAAGTATGTGGCGGCGACCATCGCCAGCCACGACAGCGCCCCATCGGCCATCGAGACATCGACCAGCTGACCCTCGCCCGAGCCGGGCCGGCCGGGTGCGCCGTCACGCTCGCGAAGCGCGGCGAGGATGCCGAAGGCGGCCATCAGCGCGCCGCCGCCGAGGTCGGCGATCTGCCCGGCGGCCTGCACGGGCTCGCCGCCGCGCTCGCCGGTCAGGCCGAGCAGGCCGATGAGCCCGAGGTAGTTCATGTCGTGCCCGGAGGCGTCGCGTTTGGGGCCGTCCTGGCCGTAGCCGGAGATCGCGCAGTACACGAGCCCGGGGTTCTCCTCGCGCATCCGCTCGTAGCCCACGCCGAGGCGCTCGAGCACGCCGGGGCGGAAGGACTCGAGCACGACGTCGTATTCGCGCACGAGCCGCAACAGCGCCTCGCGCCCGCGCTCGTGCTTGAGGTGGAGGCGGATCGAGCGCTTGTTGCGGTTGAGGGAGAGAAAGAGAGCCGAGCGCGCGCTCTCGTGGGCGCCCTCGTAGTAAGGCGGCGACCAGCGGATGTAGTCGCCCATGCCCGTGTCCTCGACCTTCAGCACGTCCGCGCCGAAGTCCGCCAGCAGCAGCGAGCAGAACCCGCCGGGCAACAGGCGCGAGAGGTCGAGCACGCGGATGCCTTGAAGGGGCAGGCTCACGCCGCTCACGCCGCTCCCGTCACCCGCCCGGGGACGTTCAACATCGCGCGCGCCTCCTGCACCGTCGCCGGCCTGCGGCCCATGTCCTCGGTCATGTGCCTGGCCTTGGCGATCAGCTCGCCGTTGGAGCGCGCCATCTTGCCGTCCGGGAGATACAGGTTGTCCTCCAGCCCGACCCGGATCGAGCCCCCGAGCGTCAGCGCGGCCGAAATCAGCATCCACTGGTCGCGCGAGATGCCGATCACCCCCCAATGCGAGGCCCGCTCGCCCGTGGGCGCGGCGGGGATGTTCTCGACCATCGCCGCCAGGTTGCGGGCCGTCGGCGGGATCCCTCCCACGACGCCCATCACGCAGTCCACGTGCAAGGGCGTATGCAGCACGCCCATGTCGATCAGCGGCTCGAGGCTGCCCACGTGGCCGACGTCGAAGCACTCGTGCTCCGGTTTGATCTGAAACTCGTTCATCGCCTGCAGCAGCTCGATGATCTCGTCGAACGGGTTGGCGAAGACCATGTTGAACACGAACTGCTTGCGGGAGCGGGAGTACTTGGCGTAGTTCATCGAGCCCATGTTCAGCGCCGCCACCTCGGGCCGACAGGCGCGCAGGTATTCGATCCGCTTCTCGACGGGCACGCCGATCGTGCCGGTCGAGTAGTTGACGATCACCGCCTCGCCGACCTCCTCGCGGATCGCGTCGGTGATCGCTTGGAAGTCCTCGACCTCGTAGCTGGGAGTGCCGTCGGGTTTGCGGGCGTGGATGTGGATCATCACGCCGCCCTCGTCGACGATCCGGCGCGCCTCGGCCGCGTACTCCGCCGGCGTGTAGGGGATCGCCGGGCACTGGTCGCGGTTGGCGATCGCTCCCGAGATCGAGCAGGTGATCACCACTGGATCGTCAAGGCTCATACCGGCACCACGCCATGTCGCTTCCAGGGGCGCTCGATTCGCTTGCCCTCGGCCATCTCGAGCGCTTTGCAGATCGTCGGGCGCGTCTCGCGCGGGTCGATCACGTCGTCGATCATGTCGTTGCCGGCCGCGATGTAGACGTCGATTATCTTGCGGTAGGACGCGATCAGCTCGGCCTTCTTGGCCTCCGGGTCGTCGGCTTCTTCGACCTGTTTGCGCATCACGATCTCCACCGCGCCCTCGGCGCCCATCACGCTGATCTCGGCGCTCGGCCAGGCGACGATCAGGTCGGGCTCGTATGCGCGCCCGTTCATCACGAAGTAGCCGGCGCCGTAGGCCTTGCGCGTGATCACGGTGATCTTCGGCACGGTGGCGTTGGCGACGGCGTAGAGCATCTTCGCGCCGTGGCGGATGATCCCGCCGGCCTCGACCTTGGTACCGACCATGAAGCCGGGCACGTCCATCAGGAACACGAGCGGGATCGCAAAGGCGTTGCACAGGTTGATAAAGCGCGCGGCCTTGTCGGCCGAGTCGTTGTCGAGGATGCCGCCGAGCTGCTTTGGCTGGTTGGCGACGATCCCCACGGGGCGCCCGCCGAAGCGCGCGAAGCACGTGATGATCGTCTTAGCCCACAGCGGCTTCATGTCGAAGTAGAAGCCGTCGTCGACGATGCGGCGGATCACCTCGTACATGTCATACGGCTTACGGTTGGACTCGGGCAGCACGTCGAGCAGCTCCTCGTCGCCGCGCTCGATCGGATCGCCGGTCGGTCGCGACGGGGGCGGGGATTCGCAGTTCTCGGGCATGAACGAGAGGTACTGCTTGATCCGCAGGATGCACTCCTCGTCGTCGGCCACCTCGAGGTCGCCGACGCCGGACTTGCGCGTGTGCACGCGCGAGCCGCCCAGTTCCTCCTGGGTGACGTCCTCGCCGATGGCCGCGCGCACCAGGTGCGGGCCGGCGAGCGCCATCGAGCCGCGGCCCTTGACCATCGGCACGAAGTCGGCCAGCCCGGGGATGTACGCGGTGCCGGCGGCGCACGGGCCCATCAGCGCGGCGACCTGCGGGATGACGCCGCTCATCACGACCTCCTCGCGGAACAGGTGCCCGGATCCGGCGAACAGCGAGCCAACGGCCTCCTGGATGCGCGCACCCGCCGAGTCGAGCAGCCAGATGAAGGGAATGCGCTTGGTCAGCGCAAGCTCGCGCAGGCGCGTGACCTTCAGCTCGCCGGTCATCCCCATCGAGCCGGCCATCACGGTGAAGTCGTACGCGCAGACGGCCACGAGCCGCCCGTCGACCTTGCCGTAGCCGGTGATCACGCCGTCGGCCGGCGCGTCCTTGCCGTCCATCGCCCGCTGCGCGAAGTGCGGACGGCCATGGATGCCGAGCTCCGTGAACGTGCTCTCGCCTGTGCCCTCGTGGGTATCGATCAGCAGCGCGAGGCGCTCGCGCGCGGTCAGCTTCTGTTCGGAGTGCTGTTTGGCGATCTTCTGCTCGCCGCCGCCCAGCGCGATCTGCGCGCGGCGCGCGTGAAGGTCCTCGACCAACGGGCGCAGCAGCGACGTCTGTTGCTCCCCGGCCTGTGGCGGCTTCTCCTGGGTGCTCATCAGCGTCCTTTCCACTGCGGCTCGCGCTTCTCGAAGAACGCGCTGACGCCCTCGACGATGTCCTCCGTGGACATCGCCAGCGTGAGCTGCGCGCGCAGGTAGTCCAGCGCGTCGTCGAGCGGCATGTCGAGCTGGCGGCGCATCGCCTCCTTGCCGAGCCGCATGATCACGGGCGACTTGCCGGCCAGCTTGCGCGCCCACTCGGCGACCGCCGCGTCGAGCTCGCCCGCGGGCACGACCTTGTTGACGATCTGAGCCGCGAGCGCCTCCTGCGCGCTCCAACGCTCGCCGAGCAGCAGCAGCTCGGTGGCCTTCTTGCGCGGAACGTTGCGGTAGATGAGCGCCATGATCATGAACGGGAACGTGCCAACGTTGATCTCCGGCGTGCCGAAGCTTGCCCGGTCGGAGGCGACGATCAGGTCGCACGCCAGCGCGATCCCCAGCGCGCCGGCGAGCACGTGCCCGTCGGCGGCGCACACGGTCGGCTTGCCGAGCGCGCCGATCAGCTTGAACAGGTCGACGAAGCGCTCGGAGCCGAAGTGCTTCTCGACGAGCGACGTATCGCCGGCAAAGCCGCCGAGGCTGGCGCCCGAGGAGAACGTCTTCTCGTGCGAGGAGGCGAGCACGACGCAGCGCGCGTCGTGCTCGTCGCGAGCGCGCTGGAGCGCCGCGATCAAGCCCTCGAGCATGTCCGGCGAGAGCGCGTTGCGCGCGTCCGGGTCGTTCAAGGTGATCGTGGCGACACCCGCCTGGTCGAGCTCGTACAGGACTGGGTCGGTGGCCACGCTGGCATCCTAGCCCGATCGCGCGCCCGTTGGAAGTGCGCAGTCCTACTATCTACTTTCTCAGCCGCCCGATCAGACCCGATGCCGGACCCGGTGCGCTCGCCGGTGCGCGAGCAGCCGCTTGAGCCTCGCCTCGCTGATCGTCTGAGCGGCCGGCGGGGGCTGAACGATCACCGGGATGTTGATCGCGAGCGTGTCGGACTGGGTGATCAGTTCGCCCTTGTGGCGGCGGCCGTGCAGGATCTCGCGCGTTCGCACCGGCAGCCCGTCTTCGGCGATGAACAGTTCGAACGTGGCCAGCGGCTTGAGCACTTTCGCCAGCGCATGCCGCTGGTGCGCGCTGAGCGTTCGCAGACGGGTGAGGTCGATGGAGACCTTGAACGCGGTCGTCGCCTGGCCGTCGATCGTCGCCGCGCCGATCTCCTGAATGCTGCGCGCGGACTTGACGGTTTCGATGAGGCGGGCATATCCTGGCGGACCGCTGCCCACGCCACCTGGCGGGGCGGGTCCTTCTTCGAGCGCCCCGTGCAGCGACTGGTTGCGCTCTTCGACCCACGGACGGCCACCGTCCAGGCGCTTGATGAACGGCTCTTCGACATACAGAGTCGTGCCGATCAGGCGCACGTTGGACTTGAGCCCGAGGAAGCTGACCTGCATGCTCGCCGCCTGCGGCGCGAGGCTCACTTCTCCGCTCACGCTCAGGAGCACTTCGGCCACGTTGCTGACGTGTCCGAAGATGTGTTTGAAACCGCCGATCGGACCCTTCACGACGGGGCTCGTCGCAACGCTGAGGGTGACCGAGAACCGCTCGCTGTTCAGCTGCAGCGCCAGCATCTTCTGCTCGAGCGCCTGCAGGTCGGGTGGAACAACGACGGCTGGCGGAGGCGTGGGCGCCGCTGCGGTGGGCGTGGGCGTACCTGCGGCGGGCGTAGCCGCGGCGGCGGGAGCCGCCGAGGCGCCGGAGGAGCCAGAGGAGCCGGCCCGAGCGCTCGCCTGGCCGATCGCCGGCGAGGCGGCAATCGTCGCGAGCGCCACTACGAGCATGAGTCTCAGCATCCGGATTCCCCCATCACTGTGGAATACGCGTGCATGGAGGCTACAGGTCGCCGCCGGGCCCGGCGGCGAGCGCCGCTGCCTCGATGCCGGTGCTCGCGAGCCGTCCATGTTCACGAGCCGTCCGGGCTGGCGAGCCGTCGGGGCTGGCGAGCCGTCGGGGCTGGCGAGCAGTCGAAAGTAGCTAGCTCTACTGTTTACTTTTGATGCTGGCTGCGTTAGCGTCTGCAACACGCCGCGGGCCGATCGCCGATCGGCCGCCCACGCCCCAAGACGAAGGAGACCGCCCGACATGGCCGCGACCGCCGAGAGCGTGCTGAAGCCCGACTTCCAGAGCGCGCGCAAGCACTTCATCTTCACCGACGAGCATGAACAGCTGCGCGAGTCGATCCGCAACTTCGCGATCAAAGAGCTGGCTCCGCACGCGGAGGAATGGGAGGAGACGACTTTCCCCGACTCGGTGTTCCGGCGCATGGGCGAGCTCGGCTTCCTGGGGCTGGACAAGCCCGAGCAGTACGGCGGTCAGGGTGGCGACTACTACACGAGCTTGGTGCTGGCCGAGGAGATCACCAACGCCAACTCGGGCGGCCTGGCGATGGGCTTGGCGGTGCAAACGGACATGGCGATGCCGCCGATCCTGGCGTTCGGCACGGAGGAGCAGAAGCAGCAGTGGGCGGTACCGGCGATCAAGGGCGAGAAGATCCTGTGCCTGGGGATCACCGAGCCGGACGCGGGCTCGGACGTGTCGGGCATCAAGACGCGCGCGGTCAAGGACGGCGACGACTACATCATCAACGGCTCGAAGACGTACATCACCAACGGTCATCGCGCCGACGTGATCGTACTCGTGACGAAGACCGACCCAGACAAGGGCTACGACGGCTTCACGCTGTTCCTCGTGCCGATGGACGCGCCAGGCGTGATCCGCGAGAAGAAGCTCGAGAAGCTCGGCATGCACGCATCCGACACCGCGCTGCTCGCCTTCCAGGACGTGCGCGTGCCCGACTCGGCGGTGCTCGGCCAGGTCGGCAAGGGCTTCTACCACATCATGTGGGAGCTGCAGGGCGAGCGCCTGATCGGCGCAGCCGGGATGGTCGCGGGCTCGCAGAAGTGCTTCGAACGCACGCTGCAGTACGC
>DATHGU010000265.1:0-6297 GCA_035317495.1 Solirubrobacteraceae bacterium | reverse complement strand
CTGGATGAATCGCAACCGCGGCATCCTCATCCGCTGGTCCAAGAAGGACGAGAACCACCTCGCCCTATTACAACTCTCAAGCGGCCTCATTGCGTTCAAGAAGGCACACGCCGCCACCCTCGCCACCCTACCGGCATAAGCCCTTAGCGAACCCTGGCGGCGCTGGCCTTCACCAGCGCCGCCAACACCGGCGACCCATATGCCGCGTGCACGGCTTCGATCATCGCCTCCTCCACGCCGCAGTTGATGCAGAAGCCGTGCTGCGACCAGCCGATCGCGCGGGCGAGCACCTGATCGGCGTACGTGACGCCGGTCGCGTCGTGCCCGTAGTAGTCGTAGGCCGCGACCCATGCGGCGCCGTCCAGCGCGTAGGAGGCGCCGTCGGCCGACAGCAGGTGCGCGGCTCCCATGATCGAGTCGAAGTCGTCGTAGATCGACGGGTGTGTGGCGGTCGCGTGGTCGTATGAGCCCGGGCGCCTGCCATAGATGTAGGCGTTGCTGACGAGCTGCCAAGTGGTGACCGGTCCGTTGGTCACGTTGAACTGCATCGGGCCGCCGCAGCAGCCGGCGAAGTTCAGGCCGGTGTAGGTGTCGGGCGCGGTCGAGAACGCCGACTCCTGGCGGTGGATCGAGGCGAGCAGCAGCCAGTTGACGGTGAAGGTGCGCTGCGCGACGCCGTAGATCGGATAGAAGCCTTCCATCCAGCGCGTCAAGATGTGCGTCTGCGTCTGACCGACGAAGCGGCCGGCGTCGAGCTTCTGCTGCACGCGTGATGGCCGCGCCACGATCGCCGCGCCGGCGCGCTTGCCGTGCGCGCGCCGCTTGGCGCGCGACGCGCGGGTGAGCACGCTGGCAGCGCTGGCGGCGCTCGGGGCGGGCGTGACGGCAGCCGCGGGCACCGCCGGTGGCGCGGCCGCTGAACGCGTCGGCGTCGAGCGCCCGCCGGCGATCAGCGCCGCGGCGAGCACCGCAGCGCCGAGCAGCGCAAGACCCAGCGCAAGCAGCCAGACCCCGCGCTCGGATGGCGGGGAGGGGACGTTCGCGTGGGGCGGGGCGGCTCTTTGCCGCTCGTCTACCGGCATCGCAGCTAAACGGTAGCCGCAGGCACCACGGACGCGATGCGGCACTCACGAGCTGCGCGGCGCGCGACATTGCGCCTACTGTCAGTGTTGGAGCACGCATGGGCAGGCTCGCAATCACGCTGTCGGCGTTTGCGCTCGCCGCAGCCGCAATGGCCTGCGCCGGCGCAGACCGCGCCGCGGCGGCGGCGGTCCCGCAGCCGCACGCGCTGAGCGCTTCGCAGCAGCATTTCCTGTCGCTCGCGCAGGCCGGCGTCGCGCGCGCGCAGCGCTGGCGTGATCGCCGCCTCGGCTGGTACGACGCGCGGCTGGGCGACCGAGACCGCTATCCGCTGGCGACGATCTGGGACAGCGTGCCGCTGTTCGAGGCACTCGATGCGATCGCGATCGCGCAGCCGAGCGCAGCCAACCGTCGCGCGGTCACGCGCTTTGCGACGGGCGCCGAGCGCTACCTGAACCGCGGCCTGCGCCCGCTGCCCGGCTACTCGCCCTACCCGGGCGACCACACGGCGGGCACCGAGACGTGGTTCGACGACAACGGCTGGTGGGGCCTGGCGTTCGTGAACGCGTACCGCGCGACGGGCTCGCGGCGCTGGCTGGCGGACGCGCAGCGGGCGCTCGCATACGTCGCCGCGGCGGGCTGGGACCGGCGGGCGGGCGGGATCTGGTGGAACACCATGCATCCGTACAAGGCCGGCGAGGCGCTCGCGTCGGACACGCTGCTGGCGACGCTGCTCTACCAGGAGACGCGCTCGAGCTTCGCCCTCGCGCAGGCGCGCAGGTTCCTGGCGTGGGGCAACACGGCCGGGTTCAGCGCGGCCGACGGACTGTACGCAGCCAGCGACGTCAGCTCGACGCCGATCGACTACATCGAGTCCCCACTGATCTACGCCCAGGCGGTGCTCTGCCAGGTCACGTCGACTCCCGCCGACTGCCAACGCTCGGAGCAGCTCGAGGCGACGGCGCTGCGACGCTTCGGCTACCTGCTCGACTTCTCGCCGCAGTACGACGCGATCTACCTGCAGTGGATGCTGGCGCTGTACTCGCTCGGCCACGACCGCACGCTGTACTCGCTCGCCGCCGACAACGCGCGCAACGCGGAGACGCGCGCACTGAACGCCGGCAGCCTGTACCTGCTCTCGTGGAACGGCGAGCAGCTGCCGCGTGCCTACGCCCGGCCGGGGATGCTGCAGACGCACGCCGCGACGACCAGCCTGTTCGCATGGCTGGCGGTCTATCCGCCGCCCGGCTGAGGGGCGCCGCGTACAGCATCGACCGCCGATCCCAGCGCCACCCGAGCGCCGCGCGACGGACTCCGAGCGCCCTGCGCTTACACCCCGAGCGCGCGGCGCGCGACGCGGTCGAACAGGAGGTCCGGCAGCAGGCGCCTGACGAAGACCATCGCTTTCGCATCGCGACCGACCAGGTAGCGCGCCTTCATGCGCCGCGCGGTGAGCGCGCGCTCGATCGTCTGCGCGACGTGCTCCGGCGGCACGCCGCGTTCGGCGGTGTCCTTGAGAGCCTTGTTCATCGCGGCGGGGATGTGTCCGTACTCCCGCTGAAGGCTCGCGGGGACGGTCAGCTGCTCGCCTTCGGCGCGCGCCTTGTCCCAGATCGGCGTTGCGACCGAGCCCGGCTCGACCAGCGCGACCTGCACTCCCGACGTGCTCAGCTCGACGCGCAGCGCGTCGCCGATCGCCTCGATGGCGTGCTTGGACGCGGCGTAGGGCGCCGTGAAGGCCATCGCCACTCGCCCGCCGATGGAGGAGAGGAACACGATCCGCCCGTGCGCCTGTCGCAGGGCGGGGAGCATCGCCTGCGTGACGGCGATCTGCCCGAGCACGTTGACATCGAGCTGCCTGCGCAGGTCCTCGGGCGCGATCAGCTCGAGCGGGCCGCCGACGCCGATGCCGGCGTTGTTGACGAGCGCGTCGAGGCCGTCCGGCTCCTGGCCGACGCGCTCCGCAGCGTGCGCGATCTGCGTGGCGTCGGTCACGTCGAGCGTCAGCGGCAGAATCCGGCCGCTGGCTGCGCCCGCCTCTCCTGCGAGCCGCTCGGCGGCCACCGGGTCGCGCACGCCCGCCAAAACGGTCCAGCCCGAGCGGCACAGCCGCAGCGCGGTCGCCGCTCCGATGCCGGTCGAGGCGCCGGTGATGAGGGCCGTCGGCATCGGTGAAAGCTATCTCACGCGTCAGTTAGGGAGCGCTTAGGATCGTCCTGGATGGTTCCACGCGTGCGCACGCGTCTCACTCGCGGCCCGTCGACGCTCGGTCGGGTGGCGATCGCGCTGGCGGCGGTAGCGGCGCTCGGCCTGCTCGCGGCGTTTGCAGGATGCGGATCGGGCCTGCGCGACAGCACGGGCGAGGAGGCGCAGGCGGATGTCGAGCCTGCGACGCCCGGCAGCTGCGCCTCGACCGTGCTGGACGCGCTCGGTCACGTGGCGGTGCGCGTGTACCGCGAGGGTGTCGCGAGCGAGCGCACGGCCAGCGCGCTGCACATGATCCGCGGCTCGACGGCCCTGCGTAGGGCCGTCGAAGAAGGCGACGCGCGCGGAGCGCTGGCGGCGGAGCGCGCGCTGCTCGCCACCGGCCACATGACGAACCTGCGGGTCATGCACGCCGGCACGGTGCTCGCGGAGGCGGGCCGCGAAGGCGCGCTCACACCCCTGCGCGGCACGCTGCGCGACGCGTCGGGAGCGCCGCTCGGCGGATTCGTGGCGAGCGTGTGGGCCAACGGCGGCCTGGTCGCCGAGACGAGCGGGATCGCCGAGGGCACGGCGGTGCTGCGGGCCGGCGAGAGCACGGTCGCGGGCACCTTCCCGCTGCCGCCCGGAAAGCTGCCCGCGCAGGGCACGCTGACGCGCGGCGGCGTCGCCTACCAGTACACCTCCTTCCCCGGCACGGCCTATCCGGGCGGCGACCCGCTGCGCATATACCTGCTGCGATCGGTCGGCTCGACCGCGCCGTTGTGCGGTGCGAGCGACGCGGACACGACCGTCAACACGATCAGCCACGTGGCCCACCTGATCTACGAAGGCGAGGCCGGGCGGCGGACGCTCGAGCAGATCCACCGCGTGCAGCGGAACCGGCCGCTGCTGAGCGCGGTCGCACACCGCGACGCCGCGGCCACGCGCCGCGCCGTCGAAGCGTTGCTGCACCAGCACATCGTGCGCTTGCGCGTGAGCGCCGGCGGGCGCCTGCTGTCCGACGTCGGCGGTCCGTGGGTGCTCGCACCCGTGCACGCGCCGCTGCGCCTCGGCGGCCGCACGATCGGCAGCTTCGTGCTGTCGATCCAGGACGACGAGGGATACAAGCGGCTCGCCGCACGGCTCGTCGGGCTGGACGTCGTGATGTACACGGGCTCGCGCCTGGTGAAGAGCACCCTCGGCCCGTCGCCCGGGGCCATCCCGACGAGTGGCAAGCTGCGCCTGCGCGGGCGCACCTATCGCCTCTTCACCTTCAAGGCCGAGGCCTTCCCGTCGGGGCCGCTGCGGATCACGGTATTGATCCCGATCCCCTACTCCTGATCGGGACCCCGGCGCGGGCGCCCCGTCGCGCGTGGGCCGACCGCTCACCACGACCACGCAGCGCGGCCGAGGGCGTCAGGCGGCGACGAGCGAGGAGCGCTTCTGCTCGAGCGCCTGCAGCAGCTCGTCGAAGGCGCCGGCGAATTTTTCGACGCCCTCGCGCTCGAGCGTGTCGGTCACGTCCTCGTAGTCGACGCCCGCCGCGGCCAGATCGCCGAACAGCCGGCGGGCCTGCTCGAGGTCGGACTCCAGGCGCGCGCGCGGGCGGCCGTGGTCCTGGTAGGCCCTGATCGTCTCCTCGGGCATCGTGTTGACGGTGTCCGCCCCGGCCAGCTCCTCGACGTACATCGTGTCGGGGTAGTCGGGGTTCTTGACCGACGTCGAGGCCCACAGCACGCGCTGGGGCGTGGCGCCCTTGGACGCGAGGAACTCCCAGCGCGGACCGCTGAAGATGGCCTTGTAGCGCTGGTAGGCCAGGCGCGCGTTGGCGATCGCTAGCTTGCCCTTGAGATCGTCGTGGCCGCCGATCTGCTCCAGGCGCTTGTCGGCCTCGGTGTCGATGCGCGAGACGAAGAAGCTCGCGACGGAGGCAACCTCGCCCGGGTCGCCGCCCTCGGCCACGAGTCGCTCGAGCCCGCGGACGTAGGACTCCGCCACCTCGGCGTAGCGCTGCAGCGAGAAGATCAGCGTGACGTTGATCGATTTGCCCTTGGCGATCACGTCCTCGATCGCCGCCAGCCCGGGCTTCGTGGCTGGGATCTTGACCATCAGGTTGGGACGCTCGACGGCTTCGTGCAGGCGGATCGCTTCGCGGAACGTCGCGAGGGTGTCGTACGCGAGGCCAGGATCGACCTCCAGGGAGACGTACCCGTCGCGGCCCTCGCCGCCGTCGAAGATCGGGCGGAAGAGGTCGCAGGCGTCGCGGATGTCCTGCCCGGCGAGCGCCCAGAAGACGTCCTTGACCTGCAGGCCTGGATCGAGTTCGCCCAACTGCTGCTCGTAGGCGTCGCCGGAGGTCATCGCCTTCTGGAAGATCGAGGGGTTCGACGTCGCGCCGACGACCGAGTCCTCGTCGATCAGGCTCTGCAGATGTCCCGCGCGGATCGATTCGCGCGAGAGGAAGTCGATCCACACGCTCTGGCCGAGCGCGGAGAGCGATCGCAGCGGGGTGAGGTTCTCGGAGGTCATGAGCGAATCTCCTTTTATTAATTATTTGATATCGATGGAGTGCGATCTGCCGAGGACTCGCGCGCGAGCAGGGCACGGGCGCGCGTGGCGATGTTCTCGCTCGTGAAGCCGAGCTTCTCGAGAACGGTCGTACCCGGAGCCGAGGCGCCGAATCGATCGAGCCCGAGCACGTCGCCGTCGAGGCCCACCCACTTCCACCAGCTCATGCTGGCGCCGGGCTCGACCGCGAGGCGCGCGGCGCTCGCGTGCGGCAGCACCTGCTCGCGGTACTCCTCCGACTGCGCTTCGAAGAGCTCCATGCACGGCATCGAGACGACGCGCACGTTGACGCCGTCCTCGGCGAGCGCCTGCGCCGCGTGCAGCGTCGTCGGGACCTCGGCGCCCGTGGAGATGAGGATCAGCTCGGGCGCGTCCGCGTCGGAGGAGTCCCACAGGGCGTATCCGCCGCGCTCGAGCTGCTCGGCGCTCGCCACCTGCTGGCGGTCGAGCACGGGGATGTTCTGG
>DATHGU010000264.1:0-3291 GCA_035317495.1 Solirubrobacteraceae bacterium | reverse complement strand
GCGGCCGGCGACCACCAGAGCGAGAACGCCCGCTGGATGTCCGACGCGGGCGCGGCGATCGTCATCCCCGACGGCGAGCTGAACGGCGCGCGGCTGGCTCGTGTCGTGGCTGAGCTGCTCGCCGACCGCTCGAGGCTGGCGGCGATGGCGTCGGCCGCGCGTGGCCTGGCCCGCCCCGATGCTGCTCGCGCGGTCGCGAGCGAGCTGCTCGAGGTCGCTCGGCGATGAGCGACGACGCCGGTCCCTGGCAGGGCCGCCGGCTGCACCTGGTGGGCGTCGGCGGCGCGGGCATGAGCGGCTACGCCCGAGTGGCGCACGCGCTCGGGGCGACGCTCAGTGGCTCGGACGCGTCGAGCAGCCCCTATCTGGAGCGCTTGCAGGCCGACGGCGTGCTGCAGGCGCGCGTCGGCCATCACGCGGAGAACGTCCCGCCCGGCGCGGATGTCGAGCTCGTCTACTCCTCGGCGGTGCCCGCCGAGAACGTCGAGCGGCGCGCGGCGCGCGAGCGCGGGCTGCGCGAGCGCCCGCGCGCGGAGCTGCTCGGCGAGCTCAGCGCCCTGCGGCGCACGATCGCGGTCGCCGGCACGCATGGCAAGACGACGACCGCGTCGATGATCGTCCACGCGCTGCGCGCGGCCGGCCTCGATCCCGGATGGCTGGTGGGCGCCTCGATCGGCGATGGAGAGCCGAACGCCCGCTGGAGCGACCGCGAGTGGCTGGTCGTCGAGGCCGACGAGTCCGACCGCTCGATGCTCAGCCTGAGCGTCGAGATCGCCGTGCTCACGAACGTCGAGCTCGATCACCACGCCACGTTCGCATCGCTGGCCGAGCTGCGCGAGGCCTTCCGCGCCTTCCTCGCGCTCGCGCGAGCCGCGACGGTCCTGTGGGACCGGCCGGAGCTGCTGGCGCTGCTGCCGGAGCAATCGTCCGACGCGGCGACGGTCGTTCGCTTCGACGTTCCAGACCCGCTGCTGCTGGCAGGCGGCGTTCGCTTTCAGTGGCGCGGCGCGCAGGTGAGCCTGGCGGTTCCCGGCGCGCACAACGCGCTGAACGCCGCTGCGGCGCTCGAGGCGGCGCGCCTGGCGGGCGCCGAGGACGCGCGCGCGATAGACGGCCTGGCCGGATTTCGCGGCGCCGGGCGCCGCTTTCAGCTGCTCGGGCGCAGCGCGCGCGGGGCGATCGTGTACGACGACTACGCACACCATCCGACCGAGGTCGCGGCGACGCTGGATGCGGCGCGCACGCTCGCGCACGAGCGCCTGGTGGCCGTCTTCCAACCCCACCTCTACTCGCGCAGCGCCTTGCTGGCCGCCGACTTCGGTCGTGCGCTCGCGCGCGCCGATTTGGTCGTCGTGCTCGACGTCTATCCGGCGCGCGAGCGTGCCGAGGACCATCCCGGCGTGAGCGGGCTGCTGATCGCCGAGGCGAGCGCCGACGCGGCGGATGGGCGCCCGGTCTACTGGCTGCCCACCTTCGACGCCGCCGAGTCGGTGCTAGACGGCCTGCTCGAGCAGGGCGACGTGTGCATGGTGATGGGCGCCGGCGATGTCGACACGCTCGCGCGCAGCCTTGCGGGCGGCGGCAGGCTGGTGGCCTCGTGAGCACGCGGTCCGAGCCATCGCCGCCGCCGCCGCAGGGCGTGCGGCGCGACTTTCAGATCGCCCGCCTGTCGACGGTCAGGACGGGCGGTGCCGCCGAGTTCTTCGCGCGCGCCGGCGCCGAGGAGGAGCTCCTGCGACTGCTGCGCTGGGCACAGGCCGCCGGGCTGCCGGTGAACGTCGTGGGGTCGGGCTCGAACCTGCTGATCGCCGACGAGGGCGTGGCGGGCCTCGTGCTGAAGCTCGACCGTGAGCTGGCGAGCATCGAGCGCGATGACAACACGATGCTGTGCGGGGGAGGGGCGCGATTGCCGGCCGTCGCCGCCGGGGCGGCGCGCGCAGGGCTGTCGGGGATCGAGTTCGGCGTGAACATCCCGGGCACCGTCGGCGGCGCCGTGCGGATGAACGCGAACGCCTACGGCGGCGAGCTGGCGCGCGTGCTCGAGTGGGTGGAGATCGTCACCGCAGAGGGGACGCGGCGGCGCGGCCCGGCCGAGCTCGGCTTCGCCTACCGGCGCTCGAACATCCGGCCCGGAGAGGTCGTCGCGCGCGCCTGCTTCGGGCTGTCGAGCTCTGATGTCGCGACCGTCACGGCGACGCTCGCGGAGATGCGCGCGCGCCGACACGAGGCCCAGCCGCAGGGGATCAAGACGTTCGGCTCGACGTTCAAGAACCCCGACGAGCGACCGCAGACCGGCGAGCGCACGCCGGGACGCACGGCCGGCCAGCTGTTGGCCGAGGCCGGCTGCGCCGGCTTCGGCGTGGGCGGCGCGCGCTTCTCGCCGAAGCATGCCAACTTCATCGAGAACACCGGCGCGGCGAGCACGGCCGATGTGCTCGCGGTGATGGCTGAGGGCCGCCGCCGCGTGCTCGAGCGCTTCGGCGTAGAGCTCGAGCCGGAGGTGCAGGCGCTCGGCGATCTGCGGCTGCCCTGGTCGTAGGGCTGCTGCCCTGGTTGTAGGGGTTCGCGCGCCGAGGTCGAAGACAGAGGCCGATGGATCGCTCGCTCGCCGGCCGCCCCGGGACAGGCCGCCTCACCCGCCCTCCAGCCCGTGCTCGCAAGGGCGCACGCGCCGCCCGGCGCCCCGCTCGCCGTCCCGCCGCCCCGGCGCGGACCACGCGCGCCATCGACCGGGCGATCGCGCGTCTCTGGCGCGCCCTGTCGGCCACGACCCGGTTGGCGGTCGACTGCTTCGCGCTGGTATGGCGCCGGCGGCGCCTGCGCATCGCAATGCTCGTGCTGCTGATCGCCGCGCCGCTGCTTGGCGGCGGCTGGCTGTGGCTGCGCCACTCCTCGCTGGTGTCCGTCCAGAGGGTGCGCGTCAGCGGAGCGCACGGTCCGCAAGCGGGAGCGATCGACTCGGCGCTGACGTCGGCCGCCCGAGGAATGAGCACGCTCGACGTTCATCGCGGCGCGCTGCGCGCCGCGGTCGCGTCCTATCCGGTCGTGCGAGACGTGCGGGCCAAGCCGAGCTTCCCGCACGGCCTGAGCATCGAAGTGATCGAGCAGCCGCCGGTGGCGGCGCTGACGTTCGCCGGGCAGCGGACCGCCGTCGCCGCCGACGGCGTGGTGCTCGGTGCGCCGCTGCTGTCGCGCTCGCTGCCGGCGATCACCGGCTCGGCTGAGCCCGCGCCGGGGCAGCGCGTGCGTC
This sequence comes from Solirubrobacteraceae bacterium, assembly GCA_035317495.1. Taxonomy (GTDB): domain Bacteria; phylum Actinomycetota; class Thermoleophilia; order Solirubrobacterales; family Solirubrobacteraceae; genus Palsa-744. The sequence continues at coordinate 41 of DATHGU010000264.1, read as the reverse complement.
AGCCGCAGCTGCTCGGAGCGCTGACGACGCTGGGCGCCGCG
>DATHGU010000263.1:0-4552 GCA_035317495.1 Solirubrobacteraceae bacterium | reverse complement strand
TCGACGTTGCCGCCCGACACGATCGCGGCGGTCGTCCCGCCGACGGGCGCCAGGCGGCCGCTCAGCACGGCCGCCACGGCAACCGCGCCGGCACCCTCGGCGACGAGCTTGCAGCGCTCGGCGAGGAACACCATCGCGTCGGCGATCTGCTCCTCGCCGACCGTCCGCAGATCGCTCAACAGCTCGCGCAGCAGCGGCAGCGTGATCCTGCCCGGGCGCTTGAGCGCGATGCCGTCGGCGATCGTCGCGGCGGTGGAGATCTCCGGCGCTGCGCTCGCGGCCGGGTCGCCGAGCGCCGCGAGCAGCGGAGCGCAGGCGCTCGCCTGCACCCCCACGAGCTCGACCTCCGGACGGTCGCTGTGCAGCGCGATGCCGATGCCGCTCGCGAGGCCCCCGCCACCCACCGGCACGACCACGCGCGCGAGGTTGGGGACGTCCTGCAGCAGCTCGAGCCCGATCGTGCCCTGGCCGGCGATCACGTCGCGGTCGTCGAAGGGATGGATCAGCGCGGCGCCGGTCTCGGCCGCGCGGTCGGCAGCCCGTTCGAGCGCCTCCTCGACGGAGCCGCCGCCGAGGCGGACGTGCGCCCCCAGCCGCTCGACGGCGGCGACCTTCGAGACAGCCGCGTCGTGCGGCATGAACACCTCGCATCCGACCCCCGCGAGCCGCGCGGCCTGCGCGACGGCGCGCGCGTGGTTGCCCGCGCTCGCGGCGATCAGCCCGCCGGCCGCGCGCTCGCCCAGCGCCGCCACCTTGGCCAGCGCGCCGCGCAGCTTGAAGGAGCCCGTCGCCTGTAGCGACTCGGCCTTCAGCGCGACCGGGCCGCCGGCCGCCTCGGCGAGATCCTCGCAGGCGATCGTCGGCGTCCGCACGGCGACCGCCGCGATCGCCTCGCGCGCGGCCTGCACGTCGACCCCGGCGGCCAGCTCCGCGAGCGTCGATGAGTCCGGCCGGGGCCGCATGGGATGAGGCTAATGCACGCCGCCGCTCGCCTACAGCGGCGTCGTGTAGGCGCCGCTCAGGCCGCCGTCGACGAGGAACGTCGAAGCCGTCACGAAGCTCGACTCGTCGGAGGCGAGGAACAGCGCGCCGTTGGCGATCTCCTCGGCGAGCGCGAAGCGGCCCAGCGGCACGTGGACGAGGCGCCGCGCGGCCTGCTCGGGATCGGAGGCGTACAGCTTCTGCAGCAGCGGCGTGTCGACCGGGCCGGGACACAGCGCGTTGACGCGCACGCCGCGGCGCGCGAACTCGACGCCCAGCTCGCGCGAGAGCGCCAGCACGCCGCCCTTCGAGGCGGTGTAGGAGATCTGCGAGGTGGCGGCGCCCATCACGGCCACGAACGAGGCGGTGTTGATGACCGAGCCGCCGCCCGTCTGCAGCATGTGCGGGATGCCGTGCTTGCAGCATAGGAACACGCTGCGCAGGTTCGCCTGCTGCACGCGCTCCCACGCGGCGAGCGTCGTGTCGAGCACAGAGCCATCGTCGGCCGGCGAGATGCCGGCGTTGTTGAACAACACGTCGATCCGTCCGAACCGCTCGAGCGCGGCCGCGTACATCTCGCTGACCTGCTGCTCGTCGGTCACGTCGACCTTCAGCGACAGATCGCCGGGCGCGTCGGCGGCGAGGTCCGCGCCGAGCACCCGCGCGCCCTCGCGCTGGAAGACCGCTACGGTCGCGGCGCCGATCCCACCCGAGGCGCCGGTCACGACACACACCTTGTTCTCGAGCCTCACGCCCTCATCCCTTCCAGCCTCACGTCCTCATCCCGTCGCGTAGTAGATCGCCTTGCTCTCCGTATACGCGTCGAGCGCGTGCGGTCCCAGCTCGCGGCCGTAGCCCGACTGCTTGAAGCCGCCGAAGGGCGTCGTCACGCGCACGGAGATGTTGGAGTTGACGGATATCACACCCGTCTCGATCGCCCGCGTCATGCGCAGCGCGCGCGCACCGTCGCGCGTCCACACCGAGCCCGACAGGCCGTAGATAGTGTCGTTTGCGAGCCGCACCGCGTCGGCCTCGTCGGTGAACGGGATGACCGCGGCGATCGGCCCGAAGATCTCCTCGCGTGCGGCGCGCGCGTCCGGGCGCACGGGCGCGAGCACGGTCGGCGGGAACCAGTAGCCCGGCGCGTCCGGCGCGCTGCCCTGGATCGCTACCGGCGCCTGACCGTCGAGAAAGGAGCCGACGCTCGCGCGCTGCTCGGCCGAGATCAGCGGCCCCATCTGCGTGCGCTCGTCGAGCGGGTCGCCGACGACGATCGCCCGGACGGCATTCTCAAGCAGCTCCATGAAGCGCTCGACCGCGGCGTGCTGAACGAGGATCCGCGAGCGCGCGCAGCAGTCCTGGCCGGCGTTGCCGAAGACCGCCATCGGCGCCGCCGACGCCGCCGCCTCGAGGTCGGCGTCGGCGAAGATCACGTTGGCCGACTTTCCGCCCAGCTCGAGCGTCACGCGCTTGATCGTCTGCGCGGCCCCGGCGGCGATCGAGCGGCCGACCTCGGTGGACCCTGTAAACGCGATCTTGGCAACGTCGGGATGCTCGACGAGCCGTCGACCGACCGTGCTACCGGCCCCGACTACGACGTTGACCACCCCCTCGGGGATGCCCGCTTCGGTTGCGATCTGCTCGAACCGCAGCGCGGTCATCGGCGTCAGCACGGCAGGCTTGAGCACGACGGTGTTGCCTGCGGCCAGTGCCGGGGCGAGCTTCCACGAGGCGATCGCCATGGGGAAGTTCCACGGCGTGATCAGGCCGACCACGCCGAGCGGCTCGCGCACGGTCCAGGCCTGACCGCCGCTTACGGGAATCGTGTCGCCCAGCAGCCGCTCGGGCGCCCCGGCGTAGTAGCGGAAGGTGTCGATCACCATCGCGATCTCGCCGCGCGCGTCGCCGATCGGCTTGCCCACGTTGCGCGCCTCGAGCAGGGCGAGCTCCTCGTGGTGCTGCTCGAGTGCGGCGGCGAGCTCGCGCAGTCGAAGTGCGCGGACCGCGGGTGTGAGCTCTCTCCAGGCGGGATAGCTCGCCGTTGCGCGCGCGACGGCGGCGTCGAGCTGCGCCTCGTCCGCGGGCGCGATCTCTGCGAGCACCGCCTCGGTGGCGGGCTCGAGCACGGTGATCATCGACCTAGATGCTATTGGGGTAGCCATGACGGGTCCATACAGGTATTAATTACTCATGGCAGTCGAGGCGAGGCACGGCCAACACGCGAGTCGCCCAGGCGGGCCAGGTGCCCTCCACGGAATGCTGACGCTCGAGCAGCTCGAGCAGGAGATCTCCCGGGGAACGATCGACACGGTCGTCGCCGCCTTCACCGACATGCAGGGACGGCTGATGGGCAAGCGCATCCAGGGCGAGTACTTCCTCGAGGAGGTGTGCGCTCACGGCGTCGAGGGCTGCAATTACTTGCTCGCTCTCGATATGGAGATGGATCCCGTGCCGGGCTATCAGATGGCGAATTGGGAGAAGGGCTACGGTGATTTCGGCATCGCGCCCGACATGGGGACGTTGCGGCGCATTCCGTGGCTGGACTCCACCGCCCTCGTGCTCTGCGACGTCGTCTCGCATGACGGCAGCCCGGTGGTCGAGTCGCCGCGCCAGATCCTGATCGCGCAATACGAGCGCGCGAACGAGCTCGGCTACATGCCGATGATGAGCTCCGAGCTCGAGTTCTACCTGTACAGGGAGAGCTACGCCGATGCCTGGCAGAAGGGTTATCGCGACCTCACCCCAACGATCCCATACATCCTCGACTACCACGTGCTCGCCACAACGATCGACGAGCCCTTTATTCAGCAGCTGCGGCGTGGCATGCAGGGTGCCGGGATCCCGGTCGAGTTCTCAAAGGGCGAGGCCTGGTACGGCCAGCACGAGATCAACTTCCGGTACTCCGACGCTGTGACGGCGGCCGATCGCCATACGATCTACAAGAATGGCGCCAAGGAGATCGCCAACCTCAACGGCATCTCGGCGAGCTTCATGGCAAAGCCTTCGGAGAAGGACATCGGCAGCTCGTGCCACGTCCACATGAGCCTCGTGGCGCGAGATTCCGGGACGAACGCCTTCGTCGACGGCGACGAGGAGACCGACACGTTTCGCCATTACCTGGGTGGCCTACGCGAGCGGATCCGCGAGCTCGCGCTGTTTGTCGCGCCGAGCATCAACTCCTATAAGCGCTACGCGGCCGAGAGCTGGGCTCCGACCTCGATCTCGTGGGGTCGCGACAACCGCACCTGCGGCTTTCGCATCGTCGGCCATGGACAGTCGCGCCGGGTCGAGTGCCGTATCCCCGGGGCGGATGTCAATCCCTATCTGGGTTTCGCCGCGCTACTCGCCGCCGGCCTTGACGGCATCGAGAACGCGTCTGATCCCGGGCCCGAGCTCGTCGGCAATGCGTACGCGGCCGGCGAGGCCGAACCGTTTCCGTCCTCGCTGCGCGAAGCGGTCGAGGGCTGGGAGGGCAGCGACTTCGCCAAGCGCGTGTTCGGCGAGGAGGTGTGGCGCCACTACCTGAACTACGGACACACCGAGCAGCGCCTGTTCGACGAAGTGGTTACCG
>DATHGU010000262.1:0-15275 GCA_035317495.1 Solirubrobacteraceae bacterium | reverse complement strand
CCTCTCCAACACGCCCAAGCAGCTGCTCGTGCTGGAGGCGGCGAAAAAGGCCGGGCTGGACGAGGGGGCGCCGCTTCCCCTCTACGCCCACTTGCCGCTGCTGCACGGCCCAGACGGCAAGAAGCTCTCCAAGCGCCACGGCGCGGCCTCGGTCGGAGAGCTGCGCGAGGCGGGCTACCTGCCGGAGGCGGTGCGCAACTACCTGGCGCTGCTCGGCTGGGGCGCGGGCGACGATGCGACGGTCCTTTCGACCGCCGAGCTGATCGAGCGCTTCACGCTGGAGCGCGTGAGCCGCAACCCCGCGCGCTTCGACGAGGTGAAGCTCAAATGGCTGAACGGCGTGTACATCCGCGAGCTGCCCGCCGAGCAGTTGGTCGATCGCCTCGCGAAGTTCCTCGATTCCACTCCCCTTGCGGGATTTCGGGATGACCCGCGATTCCCGCGCGCGGTCGAGATCAGCCAGGAGAAGATCCACACGCTGGCCGACTTCTGGCCGCTCGCCGGCCCGCTGCTCGCCGGGCCCGTCGACGACTCCGCGGCGCGCGAGCGATGGCTGGGGGGGCAGGGACGCGCGACGCTCGCAGACGTGCGCGTCGCGCTGGCCGCCGCGCCGGCCTTCGACGAGCCCGCGCTCGCGGAAGCGCTCGAAGGGCTGGTGCAGAGTCGCGGGGTCAAGCCGCGCGAGGTCTACCAGCCGCTGCGCGTGGCGATCACCGGCACGACGATCTCCCCGGGCATCTTCGAGAGCGTTGCGTTGCTCGGCCGCGAGGAGACGCTCCGCCGCCTTGACGAGGCGCTGGCGTGAAAATCATCGATTTTGCGCTCAACCGTTCGCGCCCAGTTGCCGATAGGGGTTCTACGGAGCGGCCGACATGGATGGTCGGTCCTCCCCGAGCACGAACCTGCACGTATGCCGGCAACCGCTTCCAAGACAAAGCCCAAGACGAAGTCGAAGCCGCAGCCCGAGGCCAAGCCGAAGGCCAGGCAGGCCAGGAAGGCCAGTTCCGCGGACGTCGACGTCGCACGGCGTTCCGCCGCGGGCGCGCCCGCTTCGACCGCGGCGTCAGCTGAGCGCCACCAGAACGAGGGCCATGGGCGACGCCTGACGATCGCCTTTGAAGCGCTCGAGGCCTTTCCGGCGCTCGCCGAGTCGCGCGACCGTCTGCTGACGATCGTCTCCAAAGACCACGTGGCGACCGCCGACGTGGTGACCGCCGTGGAGTCCGACGTCGCGCTGATCATCGCCGTGCTGCGGCTCGCCAACCAGGTGCAGGGCGGTCGGGGACGCGTCGACACAGTCGTGGCGGCGGTCGAGCTGCTCACGCCGGACACCGTCCAGATGCTCGCCGGGCGCCTGCGCACATTCGACTTCTTCGAGCGCTCGAGCGTGTGGGAGGCGGCGCCAGAGCGCTTTCGCCTGCACGCGCTCGCCACGCAGCACGCGGCCGACCGGATCGCCGCGGAGGTCGGCTTCGAGCATCGCGACCGCCTGACCGCGACCAGCCTGCTGCACGACATCGGCAAGCTCGTCCTGCTGCACGCCTATCCCGGCTACCCCGCCCAGGTCCACCGCGGCGCGCGCACGCCCGAGGAACGTATCCACCAGGAGCGGCGCGAGCTGGGCGTGGATCACGCGCTCGTCGGCGGGGTGCTCGCGCGCCGCTGGGGGCTGCCCGCGACGATTGCTACGACGATCGAGCGCCACCACAACCCCGAGGTCGATGGCGAGGCCGCGTTCGTGCGCCTGGCCGACATGCTCGCGCATTACGAGCAGGGCGCGCCGGTCTCACCCGCGGAGATGCTGCGCACCGCGCGCTCGGTGGGCCTCGGCCCGGACGAGCTCAGGCGCGTGATGTACGAGCTTCCCAGCTCGCCCAGCCAGCGCCGCCGCCACGTCGACCCCTGCCCGCTGTCGGGCCGCGAGCTCGGCGTGCTGCAGCGTCTCGCCGAGGGCAAGGTCTACAAGCAGATCGCCCACGAGCTGACGCTCTCCACGAGCACCGTGCGCACGCACCTTCACAACATCTACGGCAAGCTCGGCGCGGTCGATCGGGCGCAGGCGGTACTGATCGCGACCGAGCGCGGCTGGCTGTAGCGCGCCGCCGAGGGGTGCCCAGCGTCCGTCTCAAGGGCGCTTTCCGTAGCATCGCGCTTGTGAGCGCCCGATGATCTCGATCACGAGCAAGTCTCCATACGCGGTGCTCGCGCTGGCCGAGCTCGCTCGCTCGAGCGGCGCGCAGCCAGTGCCGATCGGCGAGCTGGCGCGCAGGCGCGACGTGCCCGTGCAGTTCCTCGAGCAGCTGTTCGCGGTTCTCAGGCGCGCCGGGATCATCAGCTCGCAGCGCGGTGTGAAGGGCGGCTACCGCTTCGCGCGCGAGCCGGCGAGCGTCAGCGTGCTGGAGATCGTGGAGCTGCTCGACGGGCCACTCGGCCGCGACGCGCAGGGCCCGTTCGCCGACGCCGCTGCGGCGGCCAGGAAGGTGCTTCAGGAGACGACGATTGCCGACGTGATCGAGCGCGAGACGCGCGAGGCTGGCGCAAGCATGTACCACATCTGATTAATGCCGAAGGGGCCCGTTCAGCAGCTGGCTAAGACTTGGTTCACGCATTGACTTAGCGTCATATTGGGTTTACTTTGAGTATCGAGACAGTTGGTGGTCCCGGAGGCGGACGGAGATCCGCTCGTACGGTTGCCGGCAGAAGGCTAACGCGACTACGGAGGGTTGTAGATGTTCGGACCGACGAGTCCGCTGCAGGTCACGGATGATTCGGCCGCGGACAGATGGCCGCATTGGCGAGCCGTCAGCCGCTCGGCGCCGCGCAACGCGTGGATCGTGCGCTTCTTGCTGTCCGTGCTCGTTGCCGTGGTGCTGCTGCAGGTGGATGTCGCGAGCGCCGGTTACCCGCCGACGAGCGACACGCTGCTTCAAAAAGGCGGCAAGCTCACGTCGGGCGAGGTGGAAAATGAAGCGGGCTTCGGAACCAGCGCGGCGTTGTCGGCCGACGGGAGCACGTTGCTGATCGGCGGGCCGCAGGACGGTGGCTCGCAGGGCGCCGCGTGGATGTTCGTGCGTTCCGGCTCGTCGTGGACTCGGCAGGGCCCCAAGCAGACGGCAGGCGAAGCAAGCGGTGGCGGCGCCCTTGAAGAATGCGCCGAAGAAGCGGCGGATGAAGTCGGCGAATGCGCGTTCGGCAAGAGCGTTGCGCTGTCGGCCGACGGCAACACGGCGCTGGTGGGCGATCCCTCGTCAAACTCGACCCCGGGGGCCGCGTGGGTGTTCACCCGCAGCGCAGGCACCTGGACGAGAGGCCCGGCGCTGATCGCCGACGGCGGAGGCGACGACGGCCGCTTCGGGAAGAGCGTCGCGCTGTCGGCCGATGGAGCTACCGCGCTGATCGGCGATCCGACTGCGTCTGCTCAACGCGGCGAGGCTTGGGTGTTCACACGCTCTCACGACGCCTGGACGCGGCAGGCGACGCTGACGGACAGCGAAGGCAGCCAGCTCGCTCACTTCGGGCGCAGCGTCGCGCTGTCGAGCGACGGTGACACGGCGCTGATCGGCGGGCCAGGCGACTCGAGTTTCGAAGGGGCCGCATGGGCCTTCACGCGCAGCGGGACGACGACGTGGAGTCAGATGGGTGGGAGGATCACGGGTCCGCACGACGGCGGCCGAGCTCATTTCGGTAAGGCCGTGGCGCTGTCCGGCGACGGCAGCGCTGCGCTGGTCGGCGCACCGGACTACGGCGAACAGCGCGGAGCGGTGTGGACGCTCGCTCGCTCGGGCTCCTCATTCGTTCAGCAGGGTGCAACGCTCACGTTCACGTCCCTCTCGGAAACGATGGAAGGCGTGTTCGGAGCCAGCGTCGCGCTCTCGGGTGACGGCAACGTCGCGCTGATCGGAGCGCCTCACGCGGAAGCGGGCTTCGGTTCGGTCACGCAGTGGACGCGCTCGGGCGGCGTGTGGTCGCCGCAAGCCAATCTCGGCGGGACCGAAGCCGTGGGCAGAGGCTCGACGGGTGCGAGCGTGGCGCTGTCGAGCGACGGGCTCGTGGCGGCGATCGGGGCTCCCCATGACGCGAGAAGGGCCGGGGCGGCATGGGTGTTCACATCCGTGCCGCCGGCGGAACTGCCGCCGCCCGCCGTGACGAATGTGGTGCCCGGGCGGGGAACGACGGACGGGGGCACGGAAGTCGAAATTCGGGGAGCCAACCTCGACACCGTCAAGGAAGTGCACTTCGGCGCGGTCCCGGCGGCCCGTTTCGTGCCCGTCAACGCCGTCCGGATCAAGGCCGTGACGCCTCCCGAGCCGGCGGGGAAGGTCGACGTGACCGTCACGACGTCGGCCGGCACCAGCGCGGTCTCGAGACCCGCGGACGTCTTCGTCTTCGAAGGGCCATCGAGCGGTCGCTCCGACGGGCCGTCGGCTCCGGTCGGCTCCTCGACGGGCGCCACCGGGGGGGTGCTGGGCTCAACCGCATCCGCGAGCTACACGAGCTCCACGAGCTCCGCGTGCCGAGTGTCGCTGCGCAGCAAGCGCGCCGTGGTGGCGCTGCATCGCAGCGTGGCGATGCGGCTTCTGCGCACCGGCGCGGGGCCCTGTCGCGGGACGCTGACGCTGCGCTACCGCCAGAAGACGACGGGCAAGCGCTTCAAGCTGCGGAACATCGGCAGCACCCGCTTTGCGATCTCGCCCGGAAAGAGCCTTGTGGTGAAGGTCACGCTGAACGGGCTAGGGCGCAGGTTGTTCCGCGCCGGTCACGGCAAGCTCAATGTGAGCGCGGCCGTGGTACGGGCGTCGCCGCGCCCGGTGCTCGCGCGAACGGTGAGCGTGCGGCTCAGCGTGAAGAAAACGCCAAAGCGAACATCGTGAGGATGTAGCGCCGGCGAGCCCCGCGGCCGAGGCGCAGCCCGACGCTCCACTATTGTCGTGGGGCCTATGGCCGCAATTCCGATCAACATTGCGGAGCTCGTCGGAGACACTCCGCTGGTGGGGCTGCCGCGGATGCTGGAGGGGACGCCCGCGGCGGAGCGCGGCGTCGAGCTGTTCGCCAAGCTCGAGTCGTTCAACCCGGGAGGCAGCGTCAAGGACCGCATCGGCGTTGCGATGATCGAAGCCGCCGAGGCGGCCGGGCGGATCGAGCCGGGCCGCACGACGGTCGTCGAGGCGACGAGCGGCAACACGGGGATCGCGCTGGCGTTCGTGTGCGCGGCGAAGGGCTACGACCTGGTGCTGACGCTGCCGCAGGGCATGAGCCGCGAGCGCGAGAGCCTGCTGCGTCTGTACGGCGCTCGCGTGGAGGTCACGGAGTCGCTGGGCGGTATGAGCGAGGCGGTCGAGGCAGCGCAGGCGATGGCGTCCGACGACGACGTGTTCCTGCCCGACCAGTTCACCAACCCCGCCAACCCCGAGGCGCACCGGCGGCGCACCGGCCCGGAGATCGAGCGCGCCCTGGACGGTCGCGTGGACGTGCTCGTGGCGGGCGTCGGGACCGGTGGCACGATCACCGGGGTCGGCGAGTACCTGCGCGAGCGCAACCCGCAGCTGCGGGTCGTGGCGGTCGAGCCGCGCGGCTCCGCAGTGCTGTCGGGCGGCCAGGCCGGTCCGCATCGCATCCAGGGCATCGGCGCGGGTTTCGTCCCGCCGGTGCTCAACCGCGAGCTGCTCGACGAGGTGATCGCGGTGTCCGACGACGACGCGATCCACACCGCCTGGAGATGCGCCAAGCGCGCCGGCCTGCTCGCGGGCATCTCCTGCGGAGCGGCGCTGTGGGCCGCGCTGCAGGTCGCCGAGCGGCCGGAGTCGAAGGGCAAGCGGATTGTCGTCATCATGCCCGACTCCGGCGAGCGCTACGTCTCCCAAGCCTTTTTCGCCCCAGACGCGTGATCTGCCGCCCGGCTCGGGTCAGCAACCACCAGGCCCGAATCAGCAAGGTCGGGAACGTATTTTTTACTGACGCCCCTGTCGGGGCGCTGGATGGCGTGCGCGGTTCAGGGAAGATCGCTGCACGGGCAACTATCTTGATGTTCGGCGCTACGCTGTGGCAATGGCCGGTTTGGGCGCGTTCGCGCGGGTTGCGAAGGAGCTGCGGCGGGACGTGCTCGCGGCGCGCGACCGTGATCCGGCCGCGCGCGGGGTCGGCCCCGTGGAGATCCTCGCGACCTGGCCGGGGATTCACGCGCTGCTGGCCTATCGCGTGGCGCACGCGCTCGACGGAGCGGGTGTGCCGCTGCTGCCGCGAACCATCTCGATGGTGGTCCGCGCTTTCACCGGCATCGAGATCCACCCGGCGGCGCGCATCGGCCAGGGCCTGTTCATCGACCACGGCGCCGGGGTTGTGATCGGCGAGACGGCCGACATCGGCGATGACGTGACGCTCTACCAGGGCGTCACGCTGGGCGGCACGGGCTTCGCCACCGGCAAGCGCCACCCGACGGTGCAGGACAACGTGACGATCGGCTCGGGCGCCAAGCTGCTGGGCCCGATCACGATCGGCCACGGGGCGAAGATCGGGGCGAACAGCGTGGTGATCACCGACGTGCCGCCGAACTCCACGGTCGTCGGCAACCCCGGTCACCCGGTGCGCGTCGAGGGGCGCCGCCCGGAGGGCCCGGACGCCGACTGGATCCACCTGCCCGACCCGATCGCAGAGGCGATCCAGGGCCTTGCCAGTCGCATCGGCGCACTGGAGCGGATCGTCGCGGAGCTTTCGGAGGAGCATCCCGATGAGGCCGGAGGTCCCGTGGCCGAGGTCCGCCCGCTGCGCACCGTGAAGGGTCCGAACCCGGCCGGCGGCTGAGCGAGGCCGGCGGCGCACACGCGACGGCCCGCCTCGGACCGCGCAGCCCGCCGAGCTCACTTCTATGCTGGGAAGATGCCGGAAAACCCCCACGCGGAGCACCTGCAGGAGCTGCTCGAGGGCCTCAACGAGCCCCAGCGCGAGGCCGTCACGCACGGCGAGGGGCCGCTGCTGATCCTGGCCGGCGCGGGGAGCGGCAAGACGCGCGTGCTGACGCACCGGATCGCCTACCTGATCTACACCGACCAGGCGCAGGCGGGCGAGATCCTCGCGATCACGTTCACGAACAAGGCCGCCAAGGAGATGAGCGGGCGGGTCGAGCGGCTGCTCGGCCGGGCGACGCGCGGGATGTGGCTGATGACCTTCCACTCGGCCTGCGCGCGCATCCTGCGCGCCGAGGCCGCGCGGCTCGGCTACACGCGCCAGTTCACGATCTACGACCAGGCCGACGCGCGGCGGCTGACCAAGCGCTGCGCGGACGCCGTGGGGGTCGACCCCAAGCGCTACACGCCCGCCGCGCTGCACAACCAGATCTCGGCCGCCAAGAATCGCCTGCGCGCGGCCTCCGACGTGCGCGACGCGGCCGGCTCGCCGTTCGATGAGATGGTCGCCGAGGTGTACGAGCTGTACGAGCGCGACCTGCACCGCATGAACGCGATGGACTTCGACGACCTGCTGTTCCGCACGGTCAACCTGCTGGAGCTGTTCGAGGAGGTCCGCGAGCGCTACACGCAGGCGTTCCGCCACGTGCTCGTAGACGAGTACCAGGACACCAACTACGCCCAGTACCGCCTGCTGCAACTGCTCGTTGGCGGCGGGCGCGACGAGCCCGCGCGCGGGCACCGCACGAGCATCCCCGGGCATCGCAACCTCGCGGTGGTCGGTGACGATTCTCAATGCCTGCTGCAGGGCACGCTGGTGACCATGGGAGACGGGAGTACGAGGCCGATCGAGGATGTGCGCGCGGGGGAGGAGGTGCTGTCGTGTTACGGAAGTGGCGATATGCGTCCGGCGCTCGTCACCCGAACGCACCGCTCACATGCCGATCAAGGCGTGGCCATCGCGCTCCGGAGCGGGCGCCGGATCGTGAGCACACCTGAGCACACACACTTCGCCGGCTATCGCATCGGCTCCACACCGCAAATGCACATGACCTATCTGATGCGCCGTGGCGACAAGGGCTTCCGCGTTGGGACCTCTCGGACGTACACGAGTGGGCAAGTGAAGCCGGTCGTCGGGGTGGCGCTGCGGACCCGCCAGGAGGCTGCTGACGCGGCGTGGGTGGTCGGTACCCATCGGAGTGAGGGCGAGGCACGCGCCCACGAGATCGCATTGTCCCTTCGTCACGGCCTTCCCACGATCCCGTTTCGCGCACGACCTGACGGGCAGGCCAACGGACTCGTTGGCGACCAGCGCCTCATCGACGGAATCTTCGGGGCGTTCGACACGGTCGCCGCGGGCACGTCGCTGCTCGAGGAGGAGGGATTCGATCCGGAGCACCCGCATTTTCTTCCCGGCTCTTACGAGGGGCGGCGAAGAATCGTGACGGTAACCCTGTGCGCCGATAGGCGCGGCAGGACGCCGATGCATCTCATAGCTGTCGGCGGGCGCGATCCCGAGGCTCGAGCGGCGCTCGAAGGGATCGGTCTCAACGTTCGACCTGCCAAGGCGGGCTGCGCAAGTTGGCGTTATGAGTCCGTCTTCAAGGACTTCGCTGCGGTGATGGCGATCGTGGCGCGTATCCGGGCTGTGCTTCCGGTGATGGTTCGTTGTCAGGCCCGGCTTGGTGCCCAGGGCCGAGGGATCGAGAAGAACACCCTTCCGTTTACTCCTGCCGGATCCATCCGGCCGGGGATGGTCATGTTCGCCGAGGACAACACCTATGACGTAGTTGAGGGTGTCGAGCGCGTTCGCCTAGACATGCCGGTGTACGACCTTGACATCGAAGGTACACACAACTTCATCGCGTCGGGCCTGATGACCCACAACTCGATCTATTCCTTCCGCGGAGCCGAGGTGCGCAACATCCTCGACTTCCAGGACGACTTCCCCGACGCGCGCGTGGTCAAGCTCGAGCAGAACTACCGCTCGACGGAGACGATCCTGCGCGCGGCCAACGCCGTGATCGCGAACAACCGCGGCGGGATCGCCAAGCGGCTGTGGAGCGATCTCGGGCAGGGCGATCAGATACACCTGCGCGCGCTCGAGGACGAGCATGCCGAGGCGCGCTTCGTCGTGGGCGAGATCGAGCGGCTGATCGACGAGGGCGCGGCGCGCACGGAGATCGCCGTGCTGTACCGCACGAACGCTATGTCGCGCGTGATCGAGGACACGCTGGTTCGGCGCGAGATCGCCTACCAGGTGATCGGCGGCACGAAGTTCTACGAGCGCGCGGAGATCAGGGACGCGATCGCCTACCTGTCGTTCGTCGCCAACCCGTTCGACGTCGTGAGCTTCACGCGGATCGCAAATTCTCCGCGACGCGGGCTCGGGCAGACCTCGCTCGCGCGCATCCTCGCGCACGCCGAAGCCTCCGACGTGTCGGTGTGGGAGGCGGCCGCCGCGCCGGAGCAGGTTCCCGGCCTGGGCACGGCGGCGATCAAGGCGCTGCGGCGCTTCATGGACACGATGGCCGAGCTGCGCGCGCTGGCCGGCACCGACGGCGACGACGGCACCCCGGAAGGCGAGGACGACGCCCCGCGTCGAGCGTCCGCGGTCCCCGTCGGCGACCTGCTCGAGGCGCTGCTCGCGCAGAGCGGCTACATCGAGGCGCTCGAGGCCGAGCGAACGATCGAGGCGCAGGGGCGCATCGAGAACCTCGAGCAGCTCGTCGAGGTGGGGCGCGAGTTCGACGCCGCAGCCGAGCCCGAGCGCGACACGCTGGACGTCTTCTTGCAGGAGATCGTGCTGGTCGCCGACGCCGACGCGCGTAGCGACGACGAGGGTCTCGTGACGCTGATGACGTTGCACAACGCGAAGGGCTTGGAGTACCCGACGGTCTTCATCGCCGGCTGCGAGGAGGGCGTCTTCCCGCACTCGCGCGCGCTCGACGAGGGCGGCCTGGAGGAGGAGCGGCGGCTGTTCTACGTCGGCGTGACGCGCGCCATGCGCGAGCTGTACCTGAGCTACGCAATGCGCCGCGCGGTGTTCGGCGCGCAGACGCACGGCCTGCGCAGCCGCTTCCTCGACGAGATCCCCGCCGAGCTGCTCGACGAGGTCCAGCGCAGCGAGCGCCTGCCGATCGGCAGGCGCGCCGGCGAGATCGTGGCCGGGCGGGGCCGCGCCGCCCGCCCGCTCGCCGCGAATGGCGGCCCCGCGGGCGAGTGGGACCGCTCGCGCGCTTCCGGCACGGCCGTCGCGAGCGCCTTTCGCCTCGGCGAGGACGTCGTGCACGCGGCGTTCGGCGAGGGTGTCGTGACGGGTGTCGAGCCGGACGGTGTGATCGTCGTGCGCTTCGCCGGCGACGGCTCCGAGCGCAAGCTGATGGCCGAGTACGCGCCCGTCAGCCGCCGCTGACGCACCCGGGGGGACGGCCACCCTCGCGTGGCGCTGACACTCGCGCCGCGCGCCGCCAGGGCGCGGGTCCGACGCGTAGGATCCCCGCCGTGAGCGCGAGCATCATCGACGGCAAGGCGATCGCGGCGCGCGTCCGCGCGGACGTCGCCGAGCAGGTCGAGGCGTTCCGCGAGCGGACCGGGCGCGTGCCGGGGCTGGCGACGGTGCTGGTCGGCGAGGACCCCGCGTCGGCGGTCTACGTCAGCGGCAAGCAGCGCGCGTGCGCGGAGGTCGGCATGGTCCCGCTCGACAGGCGCCTGCCCGCCATGGCCTCCTTCGATCTCCTCGCCGAGGAGCTGCAGACGCTGAACGCCGATGATGCCGTAAGCGGCGTGCTGCTGCAGCTGCCAGTGCCCGAGCCGCTCGACGGACCGGCGCTCACGGCGCTGATCGATCCCGAGAAGGACGTCGACGGGCTGACGCCGATCAACGCCGGCCTGCTGTCGCTCGGGCGCCCCGGCCTGCGGCCCTGCACGCCGCTCGGCGTGATGGAGCTGCTCGCGCAGACGGGCGTCGAGCTGCAGGGCGCCGAGGCGGTCGTCGTCGGCCGCTCGAACCTGTTCGGCAAGCCGATGGGTCAGCTGCTGCTGGGCGAGAACGCGACCGTCACGACCTGCCACTCACGCACGCGCGACCTGCCCGCGGTGTGCGCCCGGGCGGACGTGCTGATCGCCGCGGTCGGCCGCCCGCGGCTGATCGATGCGACGTTCGTCAAGCCGGGTGCCGTCGTGATCGACGTGGGCATGAGCCGCCTGACGCCCGAGCAGGCCGGCAACAAGAGCGGCCTCGTAGGCGACGTCGACTTCGCGGCCGTGTCCCAGGTCGCATCGGCGATCACTCCGGTCCCCGGCGGCGTCGGTCCGATGACGATCGCCTTCCTGCTGCGCAACACGCTGCAGGCTGCGCGGCGGCAGGCGGGCATCGAGGCATAATGTTCGCGCTTGCGGCGCGGCGTGACGGACGAGGACAGGGCGAGGTTCGAATGAGCATCAGGACGGTTCGGAGGGGTGAGCTGCTCGCGTTCGCGGGCGCCGTCTGCGTGATCGTGTCGCTGTTCGTGGCCGCCTACGAAGGTCCGACTGCGGGCACGCTCGACGGCTGGGACACGTTCGGCCCCGCTGCTGCGCTGCTGCTCGCCGCCGCGGGCGCCGCGCTGTGGCTGTTCCTCGCCACGCTCACCGAGCGCGGCACGGCGCTGCCCGTCGCGGCGGCCGTGTGGTGCCTTCCGCTCGGGCTGATCGCGGTCGTCGCCGCGCTCGTGCGCCTGCTCGAGCGCCCCGATCACGCCACGCGCGTGTGCGCCGGCCCGTGGCTGGCGCTCGCCGGAGCGCTTGCGATCCTGATCGGTTCGTGGCAATCGATCCGCGACGAACGCCGCTCGGTCTATCCGCCGGCCTCGCCCTCGCCGCGGCCCCGGCCGTAGCACCGCGCGCAGGCCCGTCGTGCGGTCCTCGCCGCGGGCTCTTCGCGGTTCAGCGGATCCGCACGAGCTCGACCCCGGGCAGGATCGGGACGGCCGACGCTGAACCTTGTAATGACCGTTGCAATCTCCGCCAGCCAGCGGACGCGATCGTTGGCGAGCTCGGAGTCATCACTCAAGTACAGGGGAGGCCGCGAATGAGCTTTGACATCAGCCGTCTGCGCCGCGCCGAGCGGATCGTCGGAGGCGGCGCGATCGCACTGTTCATCTTCATGTTCTTCTTCAAGTGGTTCGGCGGAAGCGTCAGCGGAGCGCTGCCCGGCGGCAACGTCAGCGGCGCGAGCAGCAGCTCGACAGGCTGGGACACATTCACGAACAGCCGCTGGGTCTGGCTGATCACGATCATCGTCTCACTGGGCGCGGTGATCGCCGTCGCCGCTGCACGGCGCATCGAGAGCCCCGTGCAGCCGAGCGTGGTCGTGACCGCGCTCGGAGCGCTCTCGGCGGTCCTGATCTTCTATCGGATCGTCCACCACCCCAGCGGGAGCGTGAGCTTCGGTGGCGTCCACGCCTCCTACGGCATCAAGATCGGCATCTGGCTCGGTCTGATCGCGGCGCTCGCGATCACCTATGGCGGATACCTGATGATGCAGGCCGAGGGCACGTCGCTGGCCGACGTGCGCGAGCGCGCCGGCGGGGCCTTCAGCGGCATCACCGCGCCCGGTGGCGGCGGCCCGTCCGGCGGCTCAGGCGCGGGAACCGCGGCGCCGGGAGCGTCGTCGGCCGAGCCCGCCGCCCCGGCGGCACCCTCGGCGCCGGTTGCGCCCGAGGCGCCGCCGCCAATCCCGCCTCCCGCGTCACCCCCGGGCGAGGCTGCGGGCGGTGGTCCTGTGCCACCCCCGGCGCAGGCCGGCTGACGGTGGCTCTACGAGGCGTGCCCGGCGCCCGTAGAATCCACCGCCGTGATCGAGCGAGACGAGGTACTGCACGTCGCGCGCCTCGCGCGCCTGGCGCTGAGCGATGAGGAGCTCGAGCCGATGGCGCGGGAGCTGTCGGCCGTGCTCGACCACATCGCGAAGATCGGCGAGCTGGACCTCGACGACGTCCCTCCGACATCGCACGTCGTCGAGCTGACCGGCGCCCTGCGGCCCGACGAGCCGCGCCCGTGCCTGCCGCGCGAGCTCGTTCTCGCCCAGGCGCCGGCCGTCAGCGGCGAGGGCTTTCTCGTCCCGAGTCCCCAAGCTTGACCCGGCGCCCACGATGAGCGCACCGGACATCATCGAGCTGTCGGCGTTCGACGCGGCCGCCGCGGTGCGGGACGGCTCGCTGTCGAGCGGCGAGCTGTTCGAGGCCTATCGCGCTCGCGCGGCGGCCGACCGGGCGGCGGGCGAGGACGGGCTGAACTGCTTCACGTGGGTGGCCGACAGCGCGCCCGACAGGGCACCCGCGAGCGCGTCGGGCAATGGCGCGCCCGCGGCGTTGAGCGGCGTGCCGCTGGCGGTCAAGGATCTGTTCTGCACCGCGGGCGTGCCGAGCCAGTCCGGCTCGCGCATCCTCGCCGGCTACGAGCCTCCGTACACGGCGACGGTCGTCGAGCGCCTGACCGAGGCGGGCACGGCGCTGCTGGGCAAGACCAACCAGGACGAGTTCGCGATGGGCTCCTCAAACGAGAACTCGGCGTTCGGCGCGGTGCTCAACCCGTGGGACCGCACGCGCGTGCCCGGCGGCTCCTCGGGCGGCAGCGCGGCGGCCGTCGCGGCGGGGCTCGCACCGTGGGCGCTCGGCACGGACACGGGTGGCTCGATCCGCCAGCCGGCGTCGCTTTGCGGGATCGTCGGCATGAAACCGACGTATGGGTCCGTGTCGCGCTACGGCATGATCGCCTTCGCCTCCTCGCTCGACCAGGCCGGCCCGCTGACGCGCGACGTGCGCGACGCGGCGCTGCTGCTGCGTCACATGGTCGGCCAGGACGCCTGTGACGCGACGTCGCTCGAGTTTCCCGAGGAGATCGCCCTGCCGAGCGCAGAGCGGCTGGACGGCGTGCGCGTCGGCGTTCCCGAGGAGCTGAGCGGCGAGGGGATCGAGCCGGGTGTGAGCGAGGCCTTCCAGGCGACGCTCGCGCGCGCCCGCGAGCTGGGGGCCGAGGTCCACGACGTGCGCCTGCCGCACGCCCCGCACGCGCTGTCGGCCTACTACGTGCTGGCGCCCGCCGAGGCCTCCTCGAACCTCGCGCGCTACGACGGCGTGCGCTACGGGCTGCGCGCGGCGGACGCGGACGAGCTGCTGGACATGTACACGCGCACACGCCACGACGGCTTCGGCGCGGAGGTCAAGCGGCGCATCATGCTCGGCACCTACGCGCTGTCCTCGGGCTACTACGACGCCTACTACGGACGCGCGCAGCGGGTGCGCACGAAGATCGCCGAGGACTTCCGCGCGGCCTTCGAGACTGTCGACTTCATTCTCACGCCGACCTCGCCGACGGTCGCCTTCGAGCTCGGTGAGCGCACCGGCGACCCGCTGTCGATGTACCTGAGCGACTACTGCACCGTGCCGATGTCGCTGGCCGGCATACCCGCGATCTCGATCCCCTGCGGGCTGAGCGAAGGGCTGCCGGTGGGGTTGCAGATCGCCGGGCCGGCGTTCAGCGAGAACCGCCTGCTCGATACGGCGCACGCGCTCGAGCGGGCGCTCTCCTTCGACGGGAGCGCGGCGCGTGCCTGAGGCCGCGGGCAACCCGGTCGGGCCGGGGGCCGGCGCGGGCGCGAACGGCGCCCGCTCCAACGGCGCCGGCGCGGCGCTCGAGCCGGTCATCGGCCTGGAGATACACGTTCAGCTGGCGACGGCCACGAAGATGTTCTGCGGCTGCGAGCTGTCGTTCGGCGAGCCGCCGAACACGCGTACCTGCCCGGTCTGCCTGGGCCTTCCGGGCAGCCTCCCTGTGGCGAACGAGCGCGCGGTGCACTTCGGCCTGATGATCGGCCTGGCGCTGGGCGCGGAGCTCGCCCCGCGCTCGATCTTCCACCGCAAGAACTACTTCTATCCGGACCTGCCGAAGGGCTACCAGATCTCCCAGTACGACGAGCCGCTGTGCCGCGGTGGGCGGCTCGGCGAGGTGCGCATCCACCGCGTGCACCTGGAGGAGGACGCGGCGAAGCTGATCCACGTGGGCGCGAGCGGGCGCATTCACGGCTCGGACGCGAGCGTCGTGGACTTCAACCGCGGTGGCACGCCGCTGGCGGAGATCGTCACCGAGCCCGACGTGCGCTCGCCCGAGCAGGCGAGCGAGTGGCTGAAGCTGCTGCGCACCACGCTGCGACAGCTGGGGGTCAGCGACGTGAACATGGAGGAGGGCTCGCTGCGCTGCGACGCGAACATCTCGATGCGCCCGGCGGGCACGAGCGGGCTGGGCGTGAAGACGGAGCTGAAGAACATGAACTCCTTTCGCTTCATCGAGCGCGGTATCAGGGCGGAGATCGAGCGCCAGCGCCAGATCATCGAG
>DATHGU010000261.1:0-3390 GCA_035317495.1 Solirubrobacteraceae bacterium | reverse complement strand
CGCCTCCGCGTGAAAGCCCTCGCCGTCCAGCTTCCAGAGCGCGAGCGCCCTCAGCTCAGGATCGTCGATTGCCGCCGCGCGCAGCCGCCACCGCTTCAGCTCTCTGCGCACGACCGGCGCAACGCTCGTCCAGTAGCGCCCGTTCGCCACCAACAGCGCGAGCCCCGCGCGGACCACGAGCCGCCGGCCGGCGAGAGCGCTGGCGGCCATCTCAGCGTCCTCCGAAGCGCCGGTGGCGCTCGTTGAACTCGCCCAGGGATGCTTCGAATGCCTCGCGGCCGAACTCGGGCCACAGCTCGTCGCGGAACACGAGCTCGGAGTAAGCCGACTGCCACAGCAGGAAGTTGGATAGCCGGTGCTCGCCGCCGGTGCGGATGATGAGCTCGGGATCGTGCATGTCGGGGGCGTGGAGGCCGCGCGAGAAGTCCGCGTCGGAGGATTCAAGAGCGGGGGGCGCGGCCGACTGAAGAAGAGGATCCCGCCCTCCCCGGCTCGCCGGCCCTTGGCCGGCTGCGCCACCCTCTAGGACGCCTTTGGCCGGCTGCGCCACCCTCTTGGCGGCTAGGCTCTTTGCGGCGTGCACGATCTCCGCCCGCCCGCCGTAATTGATCGCGATATACAGCGTCAGCCCGTCGTTGGCGGCGGTGAGGGACTGGGAGCGGTCCATCTGCTCGAGCAGCTCGCTGACGATCCCCTCGCGTGCGCCGATGAAGCGCATTCGCACACCGTCCTCGTGCAGGCCCGGCGTCTCGCTGGCAAGGCGCCGGCCGAGCATCGCCATCAGCGCCGCGATCTCGCCGTTGGAGCGCGACCAGTTCTCGGTCGAGAACACGTACACGCTGAGCTCCTGCACGCCGAGCTGCGAGGCGTCGCGCACACGGGCGCTGAGCGTGTCCGCGGCGGCGTCGTAGCCTGCCTCCGCCGGCAGCTGGTGCTTGCGCGCCCAGCGGCGATTGCCATCGGCGATGATCGCGACATACCGCGGCATCTAGCGCTCCTCGAGGGCGAGGGCGGGGGAAACACGCGATGCGAGCCAGCCGGGCACGGCGACGATCGCAAACGCGGCGGCGAGGACGAGCGCGAAGATCTCAACCGGACGCGCGCCGGTCGCGATGCGCGCGACCGGGAACCCGGTCACGTGCCGCAGATATCCGTCGAGCACGAGCTGTCCGGCCACGCCGGTGGCGGCGCCGGTGAGGCAGCCCGCGGCGAGCATCAGTGTCGCTTCGAGCGCCAGGATCCGCCGCAAGCGTGCGGGCTTGACCCCCAGCAATCGCAGGCTGGCAAGCGAGGCGCGGCGCTGCCAGACGCTCGAGGAGAGCGCGGCCGCCATCGCACCGATCGCGGCGAGGAGCAGCAGCGTCGAGATCTCCCCCAGCTGGCCAAGGCCTTCACCGGCCAGTGCGTCGATCCTCGCCGCGCGCGCTGGGGCGAGCGATACTTCCAAGCCGGATTGGAACCCCGCCCGCCCGCCCGCCGCCCGTCCTAGCGCCGCTGCGATCACCCGGCGCGCCGCTGCCGCGTCTGCACCCGGGCGCAACGTGATTCCCAGGGCGGTTGGCGCCGCGCTCGCCCACGCGCGCGTGAAGTCGGCGCTGCTCATGAAGAGCACCCCGGGTGGCCACGCGAGGTTTGTCGTGGTCGCCGCGATCCTGTAGCGAACCGCGCCCGTCGGGGTCGGGAGGCTGAGCGTGCCGCCAAAGCCCGTGTGCTTTTCTGAGGCGATCTGCTGCGAAACGGCGACCCAGCCTGGGGCGGCGAGGCGGGCGACCGTGGCGGGAGCGCTGCCGCCGAGGATCTGGCTCGATATGACCTGCCTGCTCGCGCCGGGCGGGCGGGCGATGATCCACACCCGCCGTCCGCCGAGAGTGAGAAAACCACCCTGGAAGGCTTGCACGCTCGCGACCGCCGGAACGCGAGCGATCACCGCCGCGCTCGCGCCGGGGTCAAAGGTGCCGGCGGCCTGGTTGTCGTGAGGGTTGGTGACCCAGATGGGCGCGTCGGCCACGTAGCTGCGGGCGAACGAGCCGATTCCCCGCAGCAGGTCATCGCGCGATCCCCCCAGCGCGACGCTGCCGAAAAGCGCGACCGCTCCCGTCGCGGCGAGCGCGAGCGAGCGAACCGTGCTCGCGCGTAATGACGCGAGCGCCACCGGCAGCACGGTCAGACGCTGATAGCGCGCGGCGAGCAGCGCACCCGTGCGCAGTACCGCGGCGAACGTCAGCGGCACAGCGAGCACGGTCGCCGCGGCCAGCATCGCGCAGGAGGCGATCGCGGCGGAGGGAGCGAGGGCGAAGAGACCGCCCGCCAGCGCGAAGAGCAGCAATGCGGCGGCAAACAGCAACCGCTGCGCCCTGCCGTGCAGCGCGTTTTCGGGCGCGGCCGCTTCACGGTAGACCGCGTCGCGAGCCCGCCCGGGGCGCAGGTCGAGCAGCGGGATCGCCGAGGCCAGACACGTCGCGAGCACCCCGCCGATCGAGGCGACTAGCAGCGGCGCCGCGCCGATGACCGTTCCGCTGGACAGCGTGAACGCCTCCGCGAGATAACCGGTGGGCTGGTGAAGAACACCGCTGGAGAGCGCGTAGCCGGCGAGCAGCCCGACGGCGGTTGCGGCGAGTCCGAGGCACAGCGCCTGGAAGAGCACCATCTGCACGACCGCCGTGCGCTTGATCCCCGTTAGGCGCAGGTCGGCGATCGCCTGGCGGCGCTCGGGGACCGTCAGCAGAAGCGCGTTGAAAGCGAGCAGCAGGCCGAGCAGCACGCCGATCGCCGCGAACACTTTGCTCGCGAGGTCGCTCGGTCGCAGCGCCTGCTGCAGCTGGGACACATCCTGGTCGGCCGGCGCGACCGTGAGCCGCGCGCCGGCGAGCCGCTGGAGCTCGGCGCGAACTATCGCCTCCTGGCCCGGCGCGCTCTGCACGAAGATGCGGGTGACGCGGCCTTCCAGGCCCGCGAGCTGCTGCATGCGCTTCAGCGGCATCACCGCCACGAGCGCCCGGGACAGCGCCCCGGCCGCTTCGGGCCCTAGCACCGCCGAGACCGTGAGCCTGCTCGCGCGCCCGCGCATCTGCAGCGTCACATCGCCAGCGCCCGCGCCGGTGCCGGCGATCGAAAGCGCTTGCGCGCTGGTTCTGCTCAGGCCGATGCCCCCCGGCGCGAGCGCGCCGAGCGGCAGTGTCCGTGCCAGCCCATCGAGCGTGGCGAGCGCGACGTCGGTACCGGCAATCTGCAGCCTCACACGGCGGCCGTTTGCGGCGATCACGGTCGCGCCTTGCTCGAGCACGGGCGCGGCTTGCTTGACGCCCCGGAGGTTTTCCACGCGCCTCAGCAGCGTTTCGCTGAAGCCCTCGTCCCCGCGCGCGCGCAGCTGCAGGTTCGCGGGCCCGATCA